>JAEWCJ010000218.1 GCA_023390695.1 Pseudomonadota bacterium
GAGCAGGTTGGAGGCGTCCATCGCGCCGCCGGAGGTGGCGCCGGCGCCGATCACGGTGTGGATCTCGTCGATGAACATGATCGCGCCGGGGGTGGCCTCGATCTCCTTGATCACCTGTTTCAGGCGCTCTTCGAAATCGCCGCGTTAGCGTGTGCCGGCGAGCAGCGTACCCATGTCGAGCGAGAACACGGTCGAGCTTTTCAGCACGTCCGGCACCTCGCCATGCACGATGCGGCGCGCAAGGCCCTCCGCGATCGCGGTCTTGCCGACGCCGGCATCGCCGACCAGCAGCGGGTTGTTCTTCTGGCGGCGGCACAGCACCTGGATGGTGCGGCTGATTTCCGGGTCGCGGCCGATCAGCGGATCGATCTTGCCCTCGCGCGCCTTCTTGTTGAGGTTGATGCAATAGGCGTCGAGCGCATCGCCCTTCTTCTTGGCGTCGTCGCCCGACTTGGGGTCGGTCTCGTCGTCGGCGCCGCGCACGGGCCGCGATTCCGACATGCCCGGCCGCTTGGCGATGCCGTGGCTGATATAATTGACCGCGTCGTAGCGCGTCATGTCCTGCTCCTGCAGGAAATACGCGGCATGGCTCTCGCGCTCGGCAAAGATCGCGACCAGCACATTGGCGCCGGTGACTTCCTCGCGGCCGGACGATTGCACATGAATGACGGCGCGCTGGATCACGCGCTGAAAGCCGGCGGTCGGCTTGGAATCCTCCGAGCCTTCGGTGACCAGGTTTTCCAGTTCGTTTTCCAGATAGGAGACGAGATTGCGGCGCAGCTTGTCGAGGTCGACATTGCAGGCGCGCATCACCGCGGCTGAATCGGAATCGTCGATCAGCGCCAGCAGCAGGTGCTCGAGCGTCGCGTATTCATGATGGCGCTCATTGGCGAGCGCCAGAGCCCGATGAAGCGACTGTTCTAGGCTGCGCGAGAAACTGGGCATCTTGTATCCTTCAAGTCCCGGCTCGACCGCCGGTTATGTCTGCCGCCCCCGGCCGACTGAGTTGGGCGCCCGCGGTTCATTTCTTTTCCATGACGCATTGCAAAGGATGGTGATGTTTGCGGGCAAAGTCCATCACCTGCGTCACTTTTGTTTCCGCCACTTCATACGTATAGACGCCGCATTCACCGATCCCGTGGTGATGCACATGCAGCATGATCTGGTTGGCGGCCTCGCGGTCCTTGTTGAAAAACCGCTCCAGCACATGCACCACGAACTCCATCGGCGTGTAGTCGTCGTTCAACAACAACACCCGGTAGAGACTGGGCCGCTTGGTCTGCGGCTTGGTCTTGGTGATGACGGCGGTTCCCGGAGCGCCGGGGTCTCCCCGCCCCTTGCGGTCGTCACCGGCCATCCGGGCCGCTGACCCCGGAACCAGGCCTGAAATCGGGAAAGTCATCAGAAAAATCGCACTCATCGGACGCCGGTCATCCCCAGTTTGGAGGCTTTTGAAGGAGCGCACTTGGCAGACCTTCATAATAATGCCGGAGCACGGCCTGTGCCAGATCACAGGTTTCGGAACAGCTTTGCTGTCCGGTTCTGCCGAACGGCTCGCGATTCACCCGCCACACTCCGCGATTCACCGACCGAAATACGGATAAATCGCGGCAAATTGCGATGAATCTTTCGGAAATGACAACACCAATCGTCAAAACCTCGTGGCCATGATCGCGCGATCAAATGCCCCGTTTGCAGGCCGGTCCGGCGCAACCACACTGGAGCTGTCAAGATGTTGTTCACCCGTTTTCTGCGGAACCGGGACGGTGGTGTCGCCCCCCTGCTCGCGCTGGCTGCATTGCCGCTGATGGCTGCGACCGGGGCCGCCGTCGATTACGGCCGCGCCAATTCCACCCGGACGGCGCTGCAGGCGGCGCTCGATGCGACCGGCCTGATGCTGTCGCAGGAGGCGGCGACCCTGGACGCGGCCGACATCGGCCCCCGGGCCAATGCCTATTTCACCTCGCTGTTCACCCGGACCGAGGCCAGGAACGTCACGCTGGCGCATGAGTTCAGCACCCCGCAGCAGGGCAGCTTCTCGCTCAAGCTCACCGCCAGCGCGACCGTGCCGCTGATGTTTGCCGGCATTCTTGGCCGGTCGGAGATGCAGGTTGGAACGTCCAGCGAAGTCCTGTGGGGCATCAAGAAGCTCAATCTGGCGCTGGCGCTCGACAATACCGGTTCGATGTCGTCAAGCGGCAAGATGCTCGCCTTGAAGACGGCCGCGCATAATCTGCTCGATACGCTGCAGGCCGCCGAAAAGGTTCCGGGCGACATCAAGGTATCGATCGTGCCGTTCGCGACCGACGTCAATGTCGGCACCCACAATGTGAACAGCAACTGGATCGACTGGAGCGAGTGGGAAGCGAAGAACGGCACCTGCAGCCGGTCCGGCAACAATACGCAAAGCGCCTGCGCATCCAAGGGCGGCACCTGGACTCCGAAGAACCGCAGCACCTGGAACGGCTGCGTCTATGACCGCGACCAGAACAACGACGTACTGAACACGGCGACCGCCGGCACCCCCGCAACCAAGTTCCGCGCCAACCAGGCGACGAATTGTCCGGCCGCGATGCTGCCGCTGAGCGAGAACTGGCGCGATCTGCACGGCAAGATCGACGCCATGACGCCGACCGGAAATACCAACGTCACCATCGGCCTCGCCTGGGCGTGGCAGACGCTGTCGCCGGTCGCACCGATGAACGCGCCCGCGCCGCAGCCCGATCTCGACAAGGTGATCATTCTTCTGACCGACGGCCAGAACACGCAGAACCGCTGGACCACCTCGACCTCTTCGATCGATGCCCGCACGCAGAAACTCTGCGAGAACGCGAAAGCCGACAACATCAAGATCTATACGGTGCGCGTGATCAACGGCAATGCCGGCCTTCTGAGAAACTGCGCCACCAAGCCGGACATGTATTACGACGTCGATCAGGCCGATCAGCTCAACGTCGTTTTCAAGTCCATCGCGCAGAATCTCGCCAATCTGCGGATCGCAAAATAGCCCGCCCGGCGCGGTTAACGAACCGCGAAACCGGCGGCGGCTTTTCCAGGTCCGCGCGGCGTCCTTCATTAAGGACGCCGGCGCGGAACCGCATGCTTAACGGCCGGTAATCTTCTTTTTGGATCGAGCTTTACTGCAATTTAATCCGCGAGGTTTACGACCTGTTTGGAGAATTCCAAGCCCAGGTAACCTCCATGCTTGTCTTGTCCATTTGCAACTCTGTGCGCAGCAGCTTGCGCGACTTCCGGCGGGCGCAAGACGGCAATATCGCGATCATTTTCGCCCTCGCGAGCCTGCCGGTCATCGGACTGATGGGCGCCGCGATCGACTATAGCCGCGCCAATTCGGCGCGGACCGCGCTGCAAGCCGCGCTCGACGCCACCGGGCTCACGCTGTCGAAGGAAGCGCAGTCCCTGTCCAGCGCCCAGCTCAACGAAAAGGCGCTCAAATACTTCCTGGCCAATTTCAACCGGCCGCAGGCCACCGATGTGAAGATCGAGACCGTCTTCACCGACCTCAATAACGGCAAGTACAAGCTCGACATCTCCGGCACCGCGCAACTGCCTGCCACCATCACCGGCTGGTGGCGGGAAAAGTTCACGCTCGCCTCCGACACGCAGGTGATCTGGGGCTACAAAAAGCTGGAGCTAGCGCTGGCGCTCGACAACACCGGCTCGATGTCGTCCAACAAGAAGATGGACCAGCTCAAGACCGCCGCCAAGAATCTGATCGAAACGCTGAAGAAGGCCGCCAAGAAGGACGGCGACATCAAGATCTCCATCATTCCCTTCGCCACGGACGTCAATGTGGGAACCGGCAATGTCAACGCCGAATGGATCCGCTGGGACGAATGGGAGGCAGACGACACCAACCATACCTGCATGAAGTCGGGCAAAGAGGTCACAGATAGCAAAAACCGCAGGATCACGACTCAAAGCGCCTGCAAAACCCAAGACAAAAGCGCGACATGGCAGTTGAACGCCAAGTCGACCTGGAACGGCTGCGTGTGGGATCGCGATCAGAGCAACGACGTGAAGAACACCGCGACCAACAAGAATATCAAGGACACCAAGTTCTCTGCGCACCAGGCATCGAACTGCCCGGTGGCGATGCTGCCGCTGACGTATAACTGGACGACGCTGACCAACAAGATCGATGCGATGACACCGGTCGGCAATACCAACGTCACCATCGGCCTCGCCCTCGCCTGGCAGACGCTGTCGCCGGTCGCGCCGTTCAACGCCGCCACGCCCAACACAGATCTCGACAAGGTGATCATCCTCCTGACCGACGGCGACAATACGCAGAACCGTTTCTCGACCAACAAGAACACGATCGACGCGCGTACCAAACTTGCCTGCCAGAACGCCAAGGACGCGAATATCAAAATCTACAGCATTCGCGTCATCAACGGGAATGCCAGCCTGCTCAGAGACTGCGCGACCAAGACGGACATGTATTACGACGTGCAGGACGCCTCGCAGCTCAACACGGTGTTCACCAACATCGCCAACAGCCTGGCGAGCCTGCGGCTCTCGCAGTAAGCTCCATCCCGCAAAACAAAAGCCCGGCATGTTGCCGGGCTTTTTCATTGCATCTTCGTTGCGGCGTTGAAAACGCTACTTCGCCGCAACCTTCGTGAACAGGTTCTCGTACGGCTTGTAAGCCTCCTTGGCGAGATCCGCGTACAATTCGCCGACCTTGGCCGCCTCGGACACGAAGCCCTCATAGACGTCCTTGAGATAGCCCTGCTGCACCTCGATCGCCTTGTCGACCGACCTGGCCCCGAGCAGCTTTTCAAAAGCCGCCGCACCGTTCTCGAAGCTCTTTCTGGAATAGTCGGCCATTTCGACGGCGATGGCCTGCACTCCCTTGGTCGTGGCACCGAAGGACTTCAGCGCCACATCCACGTTCTCTTTTCCGAACTGCTGAATTTCATCGAAATTCTTGATCATGACACTGCCCCTGTAGCGGCGGCGGCCTGGCCGCCTTGCCGATGACATTTTCAACGGCCAAGCGACCGTTCGGGGAGTAACTTATGTTGCATTGCACAATAAATCAAGGGGAGGATTGTGCATCGCATCATCTGTCATTAACCATCAGTTTTTATTAACTTTTTAGCAATCGCAATTTCCTATCCTTCTCAACTGTGCTGCGGTGGCCACAGGGGCTGAGGCTCCTGGGCGGCGGCTTCGGCGCCAATGGAGCAGACCGGGCGCTCGGCGAAGTGCCCGTTCAACGTCAAAAAGAGTACGGAAGACTGGTGAGCCCATGTATCGCGTAACGGTCGGCGCCTCGCCCAAACTGCGCACTGCGCTTGCTGCCCTGCTTGCAACCCTTGTCGTGCTGACCAGTGCGACCGACCCCGCCGATGCGCGCTCACGCAAAAAGCGCAGCTCGGCCTCGGCACAATCCTCCAGCATCGTCTCTAATCCGCAATACGCCGCCATCGTGGTCGATGCGAATAGCGGTGACCTCCTGCATTCCGCCAATCCCGACAGCCTGCGCCATCCCGCATCGCTGACGAAAATCATGACGCTCTACCTGCTGTTCGAGCGGCTTGAATCCGGCAAGGTCAGGCTCGACACGCCGTTCAGCGTTTCCGCGCATGCCGCGTCGCAGGCGCCCTCGAAACTTGGCTTGCGCCCGGGACAGACGATCACCGCCGAAGACGCGATCAAGGCGCTGGTCACGAAGTCCGCCAATGACGTCGCCGCCGTGGTGGCGGAAGCGCTGGCGGGTTCGGAAGAAGAATTCGCGCGGCAGATGACGCGCAAGGCCCGCGCGCTGCGCATGACCAAGACCGTCTACAAGAACGCTTCCGGTTTGCCCGACAGCCAGCAGGTCACGACGGCGCGCGACCAGGCGCTGCTGGGGCTCGCGATCCAGGATCGCTTCCCGCGCTACTATCGCTATTTCTCCACCCGGACGTTCGCCTTCCGCGGCCGCAGCATGGGCAACCACAACCGTCTGCTCGGACGGGTGGAAGGCGTCGACGGCATCAAGACCGGCTA
>JAEWCJ010000231.1 GCA_023390695.1 Pseudomonadota bacterium
GGATCGCGTTCTTGGACGCAAGACCGATCAGGGTCACAAGGCCGATCTGGAAATACACGTCGTTGTTCAGACCGCGCAGCCAGATCGCAACCAATGCGCCGAACAGCGCGAATGGCACCGCCAGCACCACGGCGAGCGGTAGCGACCAGCGTTCATACTGGGCCGCCAGAATGAGGAACACCATGATCAGGCCGAAGATCAGCGCCTGCGAGCCGGTCCCGCCGGTGGCTATCTCCTGATAGGCGGAGCCGGTCCAGGCAATCTGATATCCGGCCGGCAGCGCCTCGCTCGCTGCGTCCTGCATCGCCTTGATGGCCTGGCCGGAGGAATAGCCCGGTGCCGGATTGCCCATGACCTTGGCCGACGTGAAGGCGTTGAAGCGATCGACCTGGTCGGGACCGATGATGCGCTCCATCCGCAGCAGCGTGTCGATGGGGATCATGTGGCCGTTGCTGGATTTCACGAAAACCTGCTTCAGGTCTTCTGGCCGTTCGCGGAAATTCGGTTCCGATTGCAGGTTGACCTGATAATTGCGCCCGAACAGCGTGAAATCGTTGACGTAGAGGCTGCCGAACGTGCTCTGCATGGTCTCGAAAATGGACGCGATCGGCACGTTCAGCGCCTTTGCCTTCTCACGGTCGAGATGGATCTTGTATTGCGGGACATCGCTGACGAATGTCGTTCGCACGCCTGCGAGTTCGGGACGTTTCGAGGCGGCCTCGACCAGCCTTTGCGTGGCCTCGACCAGCGCCTGCGGGCCGGCGCCGCCGCGATCCTGCACGAAGGCTTCGAAACCTCCGGTATTGCTCATGCCCATGATCGGCGGCGGCGTGAAGGCCATGATCATCGCCTCTTTCACCGGGCCGTTCAGCGCCATGAAGGAGCGCGCCAGCGCTGCCGCGCTTTGCGATGCCTCCGGACGTTCCTTCCAGTCCTTGAGCTGAACAAAGGAGACGCCCGCACTCGGTTTCTGCACGCCTGCAAGCAGGTCAAAGCCGGAAAAGGTGATGACGTCGGCGACGGCGGGATTGGCCAGGATGCTTTTGTTCACCGTCTCCATGACCTGCTGCGTCCGCGTCAGGGAGGCGGCCGGCGGCAGCAGCGCCACCGTGAAGACGCTGCCCTGGTCTTCGTCGGGAACGAGCGCGCCTGGAATGCGCACGAACAAATAGCCGGTCACCGCGATCAGGACCGCAAACAGACCCAGTCCGAGAACCGCCCGGCGGAGCAGGAAGCGGACCCCGGAGGTATAGCCGTTGGTCATCCGGTCGAAGAAGCGGTTGAACCAGCGGAAGGGCGCCGCCGGTTCGTGATGGCCCGGCTTCAGGATCAGCGCACACAAGGCGGGACTCAGCGTGAGCGCGACGATTCCGGAAATGGTGACGGAAATCGCGATGGTCACCGCAAACTGACGGTACATCTCGCCGGCCAGGCCCCCCATGAAAGCCACGGGAATGAACACCGCGCACAGCACGAGGACGATGGCGATCACCGGTCCGGTGACTTCCTGCATCGCCTTGATCGCCGCCTGCCGCGGCGGCAGCTTTTCCGTGGTCATGATGCGCTCGACATTTTCGAGCACCACGATGGCGTCATCCACCACGATGCCGATGGCGAGTACGAGGCCGAACAGGGTCAGCAGGTTGATCGAGAATCCGAGCGCATACATGCCGGCGAATGTGCCGATGATCGAGACCGGCACGGCAATGACGGGAATGAGCGTGGCGCGCCAGTTCTGCAAGAAGATGAAGACGTCCGCGATGACCAGTATCATCGCCTCGATGAAGGTCTTGATCACCTCCTGAATCGATACCCTGACGAATTTCGTCGTATCGAAGGGGATCGCGTACTGGACCCCCTGCGGGAAGGTGGTTTCCAGTTCCGCCATGCGCGCCTTGACGGCATCGAGCGTCCCCAGCGCATTGGCGCCGGGCTGCAGATAGATGCCGATCGGCACGGTCGGCGTGCCGTTATGCGTGGCGATGAATGAATAATTCTGCGCGCCCAGCTCCACCCGGGCAATATCCTTCAGCCGCAGGGCGGCGGCATTGGAATCCGACCGGATGATGATGTCCTCGAACGCCTTGGCATCCGGCAATCGGCCCTCGGTATTGACGGAATAGGTGAAGGCCAGGTCGTTCTGCGACGGCTCCTCGCCGAAACGGCCCGCCGCGAATTGTGCGTTCTGTTCGCGGATGGCGGTGGCGACATCGCCGGGGGTGAGGTCGTATTGCGCCAGCTTGTCGGGCCGCAGCCAGATGCGCATCGAATAATTCTTGGCGCCGAACAGGGACGCGTCGCCGACGCCGGGAATGCGCTTGAGTTCGTCGATGACGTTCAGCAGCGCGTAGTTACTGAGGAAGATGGAATCATAGCGCGCATCCGTCGCCGACATCGTGATGATCGCCAGGATGGAGCTCGACTGTTTGTTGACGATCAGGCCCTGTCGCGTCACCTCGGCCGGCAATGTGGAGACGGCGCGCTGGACGCGATTGTTGACGTTGATTGTCGCCTGATCGGGGTCGGTTCCGATCTGGAACGTGACCGTGAGGCGCATGGTGCCGGCGCTGGAATTCGTCGATTGCATGTAGAGCATGTTCTCGACGCCGTTGATCTGCTGTTCCAGCGGCGCCGCCACGGTCTGCGCGACGGTTTCCGCGCTCGCGCCCGGATAGGTCGCCTGCACCACGACCTGCGGCGGAACGATCTGCGGATATTGCTCCACCGGAAGAACCCGGATGGCGACGAGACCCGCAAGCACGAACACAATGGAAATGACGGCGGCGAAAACCGGCCGGTCGATGAACGGATTGATCTTCATTTCTGGGCGGCTTTCGTGGTCGCGCGGTCCGACGCGGCGACGGTGACGGGCGCTCCCGGTTTGACCTTGATCACGCCCTCGGTGACGATGCGGTCGCCGGCCTGCAGCCCTTTCTCGACGATCCAGCCGCTGGCGACTTCGCGGCCGATGGTCACCGGCCGCATCGACGCCTTGTTGTCCTGATCGATCGCATAGACGAATTGTCCCTGCGGGCCCTGCATTACCGCCGCCTGCGGGACGACGATGGTGTCATTGCGGGTGATCCCCTCGACGGAGATACGCACGAACTGGCCGGGACGCAGCCGGCTGTCAGGATTGGGGACCACGGCACGCGCGCGGACCGTGCCGGTCTGCAGGTCGACGCTGCTGTCGGTGAAGTCGACATGGCCGGTGTGGTCGTAGGTCTTCCCGTCCCCGAAACCGATCCTGGCTCTCAGTTTTCCGTCTTCCGGGCCTTGGCCCTCCCCAGAGGCGAGGAGACGCCGGATCTCTGTCGCTTCCTCGTCCGTGAAGGAAAAATGGACATAAACCGGATCGAGCTGACTGATGCGGGTGAGCAGGCTGTCATTGGCGCCGGTTCCCACCAGGCTGCCTTCGGGCAGCAGGCGGTAGCTCGTCACGCCGGAAATCGGAGCCGTGATCGTCGTGTAGCCGAGATTGATTTCGGCCGTCCGCACTTGTGCCGCGGCGCCTGCAACGGCGGCCTTTGCCAGTTCATGCGCGGCCACCGCGTCGTCGCGCGCCTTCTCCGACCCGTACTGCCTCTGGAACAGCGTGGTGGCGCGCTCGGCATCCCGCTCGGTGCGGGAAAGCTGGGCTTGCGCTTCCTGCAACTGGGCCTTGGCGCGCGCCAGTTCGGCTTCGTAGGGCGCCGGATCGATCCGGAACAGCACATCGCCGGCCTTGACGGTTGCGCCCTCGATGAATGCCTTTTCCTGCAGGATCCCCGAGACGCGGGCACGGACTTCGACCTCCCGGAACGCGGCAACGCGGCCGGCATAATCGAAGCGGAGAGGAACGGGGCGGGCCTGAATCTCGGACACGGCCACATTCGGAGGCGGCGGCGCGGGTGGCTGGGCAGTCCCGCTGTCACAGGCGGCCAGTCCCAGAGCAGCCATCGCGGCTCCGAGCCGGAAAAACATGTTTCCATTTAGGCGCATATGCGGTCCATTTCAAATTGAAGCTGAGATTACTTTGATTTTGCATTGCAGCATATATACATACAAGAACGTATGTAAAGGACGAAACTATGGCCCGGAAAACGAAAGCGGAAGCCGGAGAGACACGGGAGAAGATCCTCGACGCCGCCGAACTCCTGTTTTTCGAACGTGGCGTAACCCAAACCTCGCTGGAGCAGATCGCGGAGGAGGCCGGGGTGACGCGCGGCGCGATCTATTGGCACTTCTCCAACAAGGTGGATTTGTTCCGGGCGCTGCACGAGCGCGTGCGCTTGCCGCAGGAGGACATGATCGAACAGGCCTCGGCGGATGGTCACCCCGATCCGCTTGGCCTGATCGAGCAGGTGTCGCTGGATTGTCTGAAAATCATGGCGTCGGATGTGAGGCGGCAGCGCGTCTACGCGATTCTGCTGTTCCGGTCCGAGTATGTCGGCGAGATGGCGGAAGCCCTGAAGCGGCAGCAGGATGCGGATGCGGTCATGCGCGCCAACCTGCTCCGCATTTTTATGATGGCAAGCGAGAACGGCACGTTGAGCCCGCATTGGACGCCGGCAGTCGCCGCGACGACATTCGCATCCATGATGAGAGGGTTGTGGGCGGACTGGCTGCGCTACGGCCGCTCATTCGACCTGATGACGGTCGCCTCGCAATGCATCACGGAATTGTTCACGTCCTTCCGGGCGAAATGATCGCCGGCGGGAGCCGCTGTCAGCCCGCATCCGCATATTGCACGATAGCCGGCGCAATCGAGGGTGCGTTCGTCTCCGCGATCATCTTGCTGCGCATGGAATAGAATTCCAGCGCCTGTTTGGCCGTGTTGACCTGCAGCTTCTCGTAATTCGCCTGCGCGTGGTCGAGATCCATCGCCGACATGCCGCGATTGGCTGCCGGCAATTGCAGCAGAGCCTTCGTCGTCGACCAGTAGCAGCGCGCCGCCTTGGCGAGGATCAGCACCATGTCCGGGCTTTCGTCGAGCAAGGCACGCTCCACCAGGTCGATCGGGAACGGCCCGAACATCGACAAGGCGACGACGGTTTGCTCGAAATTGTTGGCGCGGGCAAAGGCGTGCACGTCGGATTCGCCGAACTGGCTGGTCTTGCACAGCCGCTTCACGCGCTGCTTGGCCTTCGCATGCTCGCGTGACGAGGCGCGCACCTCGTGGCTGATGGTGCTGGAAATTTCCGACACCACCTCGCGGATTGCCTCGGCCACGTCCGGATGCGCCGCTTCCAGTTTTGCGCGCACCGAAGCGGAAGCGGAATCCAGAAGTTTCAGGAAATGATGCCGTGGAATGTCGCGGCGGGCGCCGACATAACGCGCCAGCGTGTCGTCGCCGCGTGCGCGCGCCACCAGCTTGCCGAAGCCCTGGTCGGAGAAACGCGCCCCTGAATTCTTCGCCACCGAATGCACGACGTCGCGGTCGCCGCGCTCCACAAGCACGTCGGTGACGGCCTCGCTCAGTTGCGGGCGTTGCGTGATGGCATGCAGGTGGTCCTGGCTCTTGGTCTTCGCGGTCTCGACAAGATCCTCGTCGCTGAGCCGCGGAGAGGATTTCAGCACCGGCACCGCGATGTCCGCGATATCATCGAAGGCGAGCGAGCGAATGATCTTGATCGGCGCGTCTGCGACGTCGGCCAGCCGCTTCGACAGCTTGACCCGCGCCTTGGTCTCGATCGAGGATGACAATGTGAGCAGAACGTCATCGAACAGGGAAAGCTGTTCGTCGCTGTAGCGGCCTGAGCCGGCCATGAACAGGTCGGTGACCAGGGTCAGGGCCTTCTGCCGCTTTTTTGCAGTCCCCGTCGAAATCGCGTGTTCAAGTTCCTGGATCAGCGACGAGTGGTCCTGCATGGCGATGATTCCGTGTGGCCTAAATCTTTGTTCTAATCGCGAGGGCGCATAACGCGCCTTGATGGTTCATTGCTAAAGCGCAGACATGAAAAGTCCTTGCCCAAGCGTCGCTAAAATTTGAGGCATCTTGCGGTTTATCACGCGGACTGCAGGATGGCGCCGTGCGCCGTCTCTTTGGCAGCTGCCCCAGGCATGTCGCGGCGCGACCGATAGAATTCCATCGCTTCCTTCGCGGTCTCAACCTTGAGTTTGTCGAATTCGCTCATCGCCTTGTCGAGATCGAGCGGCGACAAGGCGCGGTTGGAGGCCGACATGAGCAGGATAGCCTTCGTCGTGGACCAGCAGCATTCGGCCGCGCGGGCCAGCACCAGCACGAGGTCGGGCCGTTCGTCCAGCAGGGCGCGTTCGACAAGTTCGATCGGGAACTGGCCGAGGGCCGCGAAAGCGACTGCGGTCCGTTCGAAATTGTGCAGGCGCGCAAAGGCGTGAACGTCGGATTCGGTGATCTTGCGATTGATGCGCAGGCGCCCGACCTGGGCCTTCGCCGTGGCATGCTCCTGCGACGCGTTGCGCACGACGCCGCTGATCTTGTCGGAGATTTCCGCCACCACGTCGCGCACGGCCTCCGCGGCATGCGGATTGGCCGCTTCCAGCTTGGCGCGTACGGACGCCGACGCGGTTTCCAGCAGTTTGAGGAAGTGATGGCGGGGGATGTCGCTGCGTGCGCCGACAATGCCGGCCAGCGTGTCGTCGCTGCTGGCCTGCGCCACCAGCTTGGTGAAGGCAATGCTGGAAAAGCGAGCGCCGCTATTGCGGGTGACGGAATGCACGACGCGCTGGTCGCCGCGCTCGACCAGGACGTCGGTCACCGCTTCGCTCAGGGTGCGGCGCTGGCTGATCGCGTGCAGATGGTCCTGGCTCTTGGTGCGGGCATTGGCCACGAGATCCGAATCGTTAAGCTGGTCGGACGAGGTCAGGATCGGACCGGCGATTTCGATGGAATCGTCGAAAGCGAGCGAGCGCACGACGCGCGCCGGCGCATTGTCGATGGCGGCCAGACGCCGCGACAGTTTGGCGCGCGCCTTTTCCTCGATTGCGGCCGAGAGCGGCAGCAGCATTTCGTCGAACAGCGATATCTGTTCGCTCGTATAGCGGCTGGAGCCGGCAACGAAGAGGTCGGTGACCAGGGTCAGGAGCTTGAGCTTCTTCTTCGGTGTCCCGGACGTGATCGCCACGTCAAGTTCCTGAAGAAGGGACGAAAAATCGGACATGACCCACCCGCGCATTCCAGGCAAAACCGCGCATCCGCAAAAACCGGTCGCGCCACAGGTGTGATAGGGCAAAGGCATGAATTATTTTTGCCGGGAATGGCCGCAGGTGTGATTCAAAGTTTAATAAAATGAGGTGGATCTCCGACGGTAATAGGATTTTATGCCTGCGAAGCATGGCTGCGGGTTGCAAGTCGCCGCGTCCGGCTGGCGATACCGGTCAGCCGCATGTCCTTCGAGGACAAGGTGGAACACTATTTGCGCAGCGCAGCATCGCTTCCTATAAGGCAGCCAGACTCACGCCACTGCCCGGAGACTTCACGCATGGCCACCCCGAAACCGACCGCCGGACGGGCGATCGTCACCATTGTCGGTCTCGACCGCGTCGGCATCATCGCCGGCATCGCCAATGCGCTGGCCGAAGCCAATGTGAACATTCTCGACATCAGCCAGTCGGTCATGCGGGAAGAATTCTTTACCATGATCATGATGGTCGACCTGGGCACGTCGAAGCTGGGATTCGAGGAGATCGCGGCGCGCCTGAAGGCCAAGGGCGAGGTCCTTTCGGTGCAGGTCGAGATCCAGCGCGAAGACATTTTCAAAGCCATGCACCGGGTATGACATGCGAACGCTGAATTACTCCGCCGAGGAGATTGTCGAAACTATCGACATGGTGCGGGTGGAGCGGCTCGATATCCGCACGGTCACCATCGGCATCAGCCTGTTTGATTGCGTCGGGAGCGACACCGCGACGCTCTGCGAGCGCATCTACAACAAGGTGACAAAAGTCGCCGCCGAACTGACGCGCACCACACGCGACATCGGGCAGGAATTCGGGTTGCCGATCATCAACAACCGGGTTTCGGTGACGCCGATCTCGCTGGTGGCGGGGCAGGCCGACGTGGACGGCTTCGTGCAGATCGCGCAGACGCTCGACCGCGCGGCCGATACGCTCGGCATCGATTTCATCGGCGGTTTCTCGGCGCATGTCGAGAAGGGCATGACTGGGGCCGACCGCAACCTGATCGCCGCCATTCCGCGGGCTTTGGCCGAGACCAAGCGCGTCTGTTCCTCGGTTAATATCGGATCGACCAAGGCGGGCCTCAATATGGATGCGGTCGCGCTGATGGGACGGACGATCAAGGAGTCCGCCGCACTCACCGCGGATCGCGGGTCGATCGGCTGCGCCAAGCTCGTCGTGTTCTGCAACGCCGTGCAGGACAACCCGTTCATGGCCGGTGCTTTCCATGGGACCGGAGAGCCCGACGCTGTGGTCAATGTCGGCGTCAGCGGCCCCGGCGTTGTGCTCCGGGCGCTGGAACAGGCGCCGGATCAGGATTTCGGTGCACTCGCCTCGCTGATCAAGCGCATGGCCTTCAAGATCACGCGTGCGGGAGAACTTGTCGGACGGACCGCATCCGAGCGGCTTGGGATTCCTTTCGGTATTGTCGACCTGTCGCTGGCGCCGACGCCGGCCAAAGGCGACAGCGTGGCACGCATTCTGGAGGCCATGGGCCTGGAGCGGGTAGGGACGCATGGCTCGACCGCCGCGCTCGCCCTGCTCAATGACGCGGTGAAGAAGGGCGGTGCGATGGCTTCAAGCTATGTCGGTGGATTGTCCGGCGCCTTCATCCCGGTGTCGGAAGACGAGGGCATGATCGAAGCGGCCGAGCACGGCGACATCTCGCTCGACAAGCTGGAAGCCATGACCGCCGTCTGTTCGGTCGGTCTCGACATGATCGCGTTGCCTGGCGAGACGCCGGCGGAAACGATATCGGCGATCATTGCCGACGAGGCGGCGATCGGCATGATCAACAAGAAGACGACGGCTGTGCGCGTCATCCCCGTGGCTGGCAAGACGGCGGGGGATCTGGTGGAATTCGGCGGGTTGCTTGGGCATGCCCGTATCATTCCGGTGAACAAGCGCTCTAGCGCGCGCTTCATCAATCGCGGCGGCCGCATCCCGGCACCGTTGCAGGCGCTGAACAACTGACCGGGCGCGCATGAGCGAAGATATCCCTTTCGACAAGAGCTTCGACCTCGTCCCGGGCGAGGTGAAAGAAGTCGCGCCGGGGGTGCGGGCGCTCTGCGCCAGCAATGCCAGCCCGTTCACGTTCAAGGGCACCATCACGTACATTGTCGGGCGCGGGCAGGTCGCGATCATCGATCCCGGGCCGGACGATCCGCAGCACATTCAGGCATTGCTGGATGCGGTGCGCGGAGAGACGGTGACGCATATCTTCGTCACGCATACCCATCGCGATCATTCGCCGGCCGCGGCGGCGGTGAAGGTTGCGACCGGTGCCAAAGTTTATGGCGAGGGCCCGCATCGCGCCGCACGGCCGCTGCATATCGGTGAGGCCAACCCGCTCGACGCGGCGGGAGATTCCGATTTCAGGCCGGATCTAGCCATCCATGAAGGCGACGTGATCTCTGGCCCGGGCTTTGACATCGAGGCGATCGCGACGCCCGGCCACACCGCCAATCACATGGCCTATGCCCTTAAAGGCCGGAATATCCTGTTCTCGGGCGACCATGTGATGTCATGGTCGACCTCGATCGTGGCGCCGCCGGACGGGGCCATGAGCGACTATATGGATTCGCTGCACAAGCTGGCGGCACGCAGCGAAGAACTCTACTTTCCCGGTCACGGCACCTCGATCCGCAATGCGCCGCGTTTCGTGCGCAGCTATATCCGTCACCGTGAGGGGCGGGAGGCGTCGATCATGCATCGCCTTGCCAAGGGCGAAACCGACATCCCGACGCTGGTGCGTGCCATCTATATCGGCATCGATCCGCGGCTGACCGGTGCGGCGGGCCTGTCTGTGCTGGCGCATATGGAAGATCTGGTCGCGCGCGGACTGGTCGCAACCGAGGGCGTGCCGTCGATCGCCGGAACTTATCGTCTGACGGCAGGTTGATCGGCGGCCTTCTTGCCGGGCGGACTTCGTCTGTTTCTTCTGTTGCGATGCGCGCCGCGCCAGCCGCTCCTGCCGGTCGATCGCGGCATCGAGCGCTTCCTCGACCTGTGCAAAGAAACCTGTGATCCGCGCGGCGTTGCGGCCGATATCGTGGCGGCCATACCGCGAGGCCGAGCGCATGTCGATGCGCGATTCCTCACCGGTGCCGCGGATGCGGATGACCACGTCTTCGCGAAAGCCCATGACCGGTGTGCGGGCGACGGCTTCGATGCGGCCGTCGCGACGTCCGCCCTGCGGATCGCGTGAGTCAATGACCAGCCAGCGGTTGCGGTTCACCAGCGCCAGCGCCGTGTCATAGGCTGTCTTGGGGGAGACCGAGACTTCGAGCGGCTCGACATCAGGATAGGCGTCATGCTGCTGCTCGGCCGCGTAAAGGCCCGCATATTGGACGGGATTGGCGGCGCGGCTGCGCAGGCGGGCGATGGCCTCGAAGCGCGGAGGCTCGATGGCGTCGGTGGTGATGTCAGAAATGACCGGCAAACGATAGGCCGTGACACCGAGATAGGTGGGATAGGCCAGCAACAGGGCGCTGATGGCGATGCCGGAGACGGCATAGCCGAGACCGCGCAGTCCATCGCGCCAGATCACGACGAAGGAGGCAAGCCCGGCCAGGATGGCAAGAATGGCGAAGACCAGAGCGCCGGCAAAGGTGACCAGCCCCGGCTCAACCTCCACGAGCCCGGAGCGGACGATGATGATCGAAAGCAGGGCCGCGGCCAGCGAGAACAGCGCCAGCCGGCGCGCCCAGACGGCCAGCCGGGAATAGGGGTCTTCAGCAAATCGGAGCCGCGCCATGATGTTTCAAGTCCGGTATCCGGCGCAGATGCGCTTCAAGTCTGCCCATTCTGCGGCGTTGAGCAATGTCGCGCCACGACTTTGCGGCGGCGCAATGGCATTGATGGCGGCAGCCCGTTCTTTTGCGGTGGGATGATCGAGCAGGATGCTGAAACCGTCCGCATTGTCCCCGGCCACGCGTTGCAGGAAGCGGCCCAGCGCCCGCGCATCGGCGCCGAGCCTTAGCATGATTCCCACCCCGTAGCGGTCGGCCGCGTTCTCGACATTCCGCGAATACGCGGACTCCAGAAGGGTTCGGCCGGCCAGCACGACGGCGCCGCCGCCGACGAAATCACCCAGCATCATGCCGAACAGGAATGACAGACCCGCTCCCTGCAGCACGGCGCGCATGCCGTCGCGATGGGCGACGTGGCCGATCTCATGGGCGATGACGGCGGCGACTTCGTCGACATTGTTGGCTTTGTCGATCAGCCCTTGGAAGACGAAAATGTACCCTCCCGGCAGCGCGAATGCATTGGCTTCGGGGCGGCGCACCACGACAATATTGAGGGGCCTGGGCAGATTGGCGGCAGATTCGAGTTCCTGCACCAGTTTCTGGAAGGCGGCGCGGCCGGGCTGTTCGACCGCGGCCTCGCCGCATTCGAAAGGTCGGGTCGGCGGCCCCTTGTCCAGCATGGCGCGAATCTGCGCCTTGGTGGCGATGCCCACGCGTTGCTCGAAGCCCCATGGCACGAGCGGCGCCAGACGGTCGGCGAGACGCGGTACGCCGTAGATCGCCGAAAGAACCATCGTGACTGCGGCGAGGCTGGCCCAGGCGATCACCCGCCGCCTGTCCCGGCGCGCTGAGGCGCCCGTGCGGTCGATATCGGGAGCGAGGACATCGATCTCGTGCGCGAGATCCATGTCCGTGATTTCAAGCCGCGCCGCCAGCGGATTCTTGCGCAGGCCGATGCGGAAAATGTGATCCGGTGCCGATTGATGGCGGAGCCGGGAATAGGGCCATTCATCGATGATCGCGCCGCCTGCGTCGCGGATCAGCAAGACATGCGGTTCAACGTCGAGCGATACCTTCTGGCATGCGCTGGTGCGGCCGTCGAAGTAGCGGGCGGCCCCGGTTTTGATACTCATAGGCCACCCGTATTCAGCGCGTCCGCCAGGCCTTCACCCACCGGCGATATTTGCCGTCCGGCGACATTCACCCGCTCCAATGCCGAACCGTCCGACAGGCTGCTGGACTGCACCGTCAGCCGCCAGACGGCCAGCTTTGCGGTTGCCTGATAGATCGTCGACAGGCCAAGTGCGGACACTACATAGAGGCCGACCATGGCGAGGATGGTGAACACCTCCGCGAATTTCGATTGTTCGGACGGACCGAACAGAAATCCGATCATGCCGAATGTGACAAGCGCGACGACGATCATCGCCAGCGCGAACAGCAACAGATAGCCGACAAAGCGCAGATAGGCTTTGTAAACGTCGAACATGCGGAGTCGCGAGGTCACGCTCACGCCGGCGAAGCGGATGCCGGACACCCACCAGCGCATGACGATGGTCTGGAAAGCCGGAAACAGCAAGATCGTCGCACCAACGGCGAAGCCGAATGCAACGACGAACAATCCGATGGCGCCGTAGAATTCCGGTACTTCGGTTCCGATGCGGAAGAGGATGTCGCCCGTCGTAACGCCGCTTTGCACGATATTGCCGATCTGGGTCCAATCCGCCGTCAGCAATGCCGATATTGCGATCAAGGTCGGCGCCATCACCACAAACCAGAGCGGAAAGCCGCGCAGGAACAGGCGCATGCCGGAGCCTTCGAACCGGCCGGACAGGTCTCCGTAATGTGTATGGCCGAGTTTGAAGCGTTCGAGACTCGCTTGCGCGAAGGGATAGGCGAGGCCGAGCGTGACGAGCATCATCGCCCACCAGAACAGGACGCAGACAGCATAACGCAGGCCGGAACCGGTTTGATGAAAATAGAGACCGCGGAACACCGTGCGGGTCAGACGATAGCCGCGCGCCAGCCAGGCCGCATATTGACTGATCAGCATCAGCAAGACGAAAGCAAGGCCGGTTGTCGGCCCCGCGGTTCCAACCTCCAGCGCGGACAGGAAGAAGACGATGTAAAGCGGCACCAGAAGGGCGATGGCCACCAGAAAACCGAACAGGATTTCCAGGGCCGTGCCGGAATATTCGAGCGATTCGCCGTCGATTTCGGTATTGGCCCAAAGGAAGCGCCGGGTGTCGGTGGTGAGCCAGAACCGGTAAATGCCCAGCGTGACCATCAGCAGAACCGCGCCGCGCAGGAGTATGTGCCAATAAGCGCGGTCTTGGCCGAGAAAGCGGACATTGCCCATAGGTTGGTCGACAGACTCCGGGGCAGCCGCCGGGCCGCCCGCGTCAAACGACGTCATGCTTTACTCCGCCGCGACCCTGTGGGGCAAAAACGCAATCCTTGTCGGCCTCGCAACGCGGTGGTCAGAATCTTCCCGGTCGCGGTAGGGGAATCTCTTCGACGAATACCACATCGTCGGGAATCCACCATGCGGCGATCTGGTTCCGCGTCTAACTCAAATGGTCAGCGCGACGGGCGGATTTTTCCGGGTTTGAGCCGCGATCAGAAGTGCGCTCTGACGGACAGTCGGGACAGGGTTGGCGCGGCGCAATGTGGCGTGATAGCCGCTCAGGTGGCGGGTCGCCCTCGCAGATGCGGCCGGAGCACGGCGACGATCTGGTCCGCCGACGTGGCGGGCGGGAAAAAGCCGAGATACTCGCCGTCGCCGTCGATCAGAAACGTGAAGCCGCTGTGATCGACGGCGCGGTCGTCTTTGATCCGCGGCTGATTCTTGGCGAAGTAGACCTTGTAATCTGCGGCGACCTTGCGGATTTGCGCGAGCGTACCGGTGAGGCCGATCAGTTTCGGGTGAAAGAGCGCCACATAGGACTTGAGCTGTTCCGGGGTGTCCTTTTCAGGATCGACAGTGATGAATAGCGGCTGCACCGCCTCGGCGTCCGGCCCAAGTTTGTCGAGCGCCCCCGCAATCGCCTGCAGGTCGATGGGACAGATATCCGAGCAATAGATGAAGCCGAAATAGACCAGCAGGAACTTGCCGCGAAAATCGGAGTCGGTGCGCTGCTGTCCATTGTGGTCGACGAGGGAGAAGGGGCCGCCGACCGGCTCTTTTCCCCACATCACGACGTCCATCAGCTCCGCAGCCGAACGTTGCTCATATCGCTCCGGCCACAGCAGCCATGCCGAGGTGCTCACCAGCGCTCCGCACAGAAAGGCGGCCGCCAGCAAAAGCCTGCTCACGATCTGCTCCTCATGCGCCGAAGACCAGGCGGCTGCCGGTGGTCGAGACCAGGAGTTTCTCCGGCAATTGTTCGCGCACCGCACGCGTGAAGTTATCGCCGCTGCAATGCATCGGGATGATCACATCGGGATTGAGCTGTTTGATCTCGCCGATCACCTGCTGCAAATAGTCCGCAGGCGCGGGACCGAGATGGAAGCCGCCGACAAGCGCGTGGATTTTCTCGACGCCGGAGACTTCGCGGGCCTGCAGCGCCGAATTGACGATGCCGGCGTGGCCGCAGGAGCTCAACACGACAAGGCCCTTGTCTTTCACGTTGAACACGGTGGCATGTTCGTGGATGTGCTCGTCGGGGACGATCTTGCCCTGCAATTCCGCCGCGGTGTAATGGCTGGCGTCGCAACCCAGACCGTCCTTGATCTCGAACTTGACCCGCGTATTCGGCAGCACGCGCTCGCTGGTGCGGCGCTTGATCTTGCCGGTGGTGAAGGCGTGATCGGCGACGACGACCGGGCTTTCGGCGAGCACGATCTGCACTTTCTGCGCTACGACATCGCGGCGGTCGAGCACGCCGAAATCGGTGAGCTGCTGTCCGCCGCCATAACGGTGGCAGAAATTGTCCTCCCCGCCGGCATAGAGCTTCAGGTTGGCCGGCAATGCCGAGCGGTATTTGTTCAGGAAACCCTGCAGGCCGCCGAAATGATCGTAATGGCCGTGGCTGACGATGAGCGCGTGGACCTTGGCCGGATCGACTTTCAGGATTTCGATGTTGTTCAGCAGCGCGTCCGGACTGTAGCCGAAATCGAGCACGATGGTGCGCTGTTCTGAACCGCGTTCCGATTCCAGGAAGAGCGACAAACCCCATTGGTTGTGCAGAACCTTGCGATAATCGACGCCACGGCCGGCGCCGGGTGGCTGGCTTTGCACGCCGCCGACAACGCTGGGCTTCAGGAACTGGTCGTGACTGGAATCGATCAGCACCCGAGCGCTGAGCCGGTCGACCGTCGGCACCTGGATCGGCGCCGCCTTGGCCAGTTCAACGCATGCGAAGCCGCCTGCGGCTGCGCCGGCGAGAACTGCCGATGCCTTGAGAAAATCGCGCCGCTTGATGTCTGCCATTTGTCTTCCCCGAGAACGGATCCGTTTCCGCGGCATGTTTCGCAACATGCGCGCCGCTGTCCATTCCAAAGGCTTTCGGGAAGAGAGCAGAAATTTATGCAAATCGCGTCAGACGGAAACGGGATATGTCGTGGCTCGTGTCTCCGTCTGTCGCAAGCTCGGCGAGCGCCTCGCCGATCACCGGTGCGAATTTGAATCCATGTCCCGAACAGGGGGACGCAACAATGATCTGCGGTGCGCCGGGCAGCCGATCGACGACGAAATGTTCATCCGGCGTCATCGTATAGAGACAGGTCTTGCTGGTAAGCAGCCTGGCATTGGCAACGGGCAGATATCTGGAAATCACCCCGCGAATGATCGTCTCGTCGCCGGTGGAGACCTGCCTGTTGTAGGTTTCGGGATCGACGGTCTCGTCGACATGATGATGCTTGGCGATCTTGAGCCCGTCCGCCCCGTGCAGCGGGAATCCGTAGTGAATGCCGTGCGCGGTTTCGATCATGAACACCGGGAAATTCCCGGGATGGAAGAGCGCGCGGTTTTCAGGCTCGACCCATAGCACCGCCTGACGTGTGACCTGCAAGTCCACCGGCAGCTCTGGGAGCAGGGCCTTCAGCCATGGTCCCGCTGCGACAATGACAGCACGCGCTTCGATGCTGTCCGTGTCTGTGGTCACGCGAACGCCGCTGCCCCTGGGCTCGATCGCGAGCGCTCGCTGATTGAAGCGGATGCCCGCTCCCGCGGCGCGGGCGAGGTCAAGATGCGTCTGCACGGCCGCCTCGGCTTCGAGATAACCGCCGTCCGGCTGCACGACGCCGACGAAATCGTGCGGCAGACGAAAGGCCGGATAGCGCCGCATCAGCGCTGCGGCATCGAGCTGCTCGTGCGGCAATTGATGCAGCCGCGAAGAGGCGAGGGTGCCCTGCACGAGTTCGGAATCCTCGCGTCCGATTTCCGCGATTCCGGTGATGGTCAGCAGCGAGCGTCCGCTCGCCGTTTCCAGCTCGCGCCACAGCCCGTAAGCCCGGCGCAGCAGCGGCACGTAAGAGGGATGTTCGAAATAGCCGAGCCGGATGATGCGGGTGGACCCATGTGAGGATCCCCGTTCGTGCCCGGGGGTGAACCGTTCGATTCCGACGGAGCGGAGGTTGCGGCGGCTGAGATGATAGAGCGCCGCGCTGCCCATGGCGCCAAGGCCGATCACGGCCACGTCGACCGTCATGAGATCACACACCGCTTCGTCGACTGGATGACCGCGAATCCATTCTATTGTGGCATCCCGCAGAAAAGCCGCAATCTCTCCCGAGACCGATCCGGTGAAACGCCTCCTCCCTCTCATTCTCGTTGTGACATGTCCGCTCCTCTGGGCTTATGAGGGAGCGTTCGCGCAGCCCCCGCTGCCGCGGAGCCGGCCCGATAAACAAAAGATTGCGCCCTTGCCTCGCAACGAGCCGGCGATCCCGGAAATCATGGCCCCGCCGATGGAGGCCTTTGCGGCCGATCCGGAGCCGGCCCTTTTGGAGCAGGTCCCCTCCGAGCCCTCGCTTTGCCAGCGCCGGATCGATGGCGAGATTGTTGAAATCGACGCCCAGCCGCCGCTTGTCGGTCCCGGAGATTGCGGGGCGACAGACGTGGTGAAATTGGAGGCGATCATCCTCAAGGATAAGTCCCGCGTGGCGGTCACGCCGCCGGCGACACTCCGCTGCACCATGGCGGAGGCGCTGGCGCATTGGGTGCGGGAGGATGTGACCGCGGCCGTGGCGAATCTCGGAACCGCAGTCCGTGGCCTCGACAATTATGCGTCGTTTGACTGCCGGGGTCGGAATCGCGTCGCCGGGGCGAAGATCAGTGAGCACGGGATGGCAAATGCCATCGACGTTCGCGGCTTTGCGCTGGCGAATGGCAAGTTTGCCAGCCTGACCGACCGCAATTTCCCCAAGGATTTCCGGGAGAGCGTCAAGCAAAGCACCTGTGCCCGTTTCACGACGGTGCTCGGCCCCGGATCGGACGGCCATCACGAGGACCATATCCATATGGACCTGGCTCAACGCCGCGGCGGCTACCGGCTCTGCCAGTGGGATGTTCTGGATCCGGTTCCGGATATTCCGTTGCCCCGCCCGCGCCCCGCTGAGGCACCGCAAGCGGGCCAGGAATGACCCGCATGCCGGACTCTTCTAACGCCTCAACGTTCCCTTCATCGCAATGCGATACCACCCGGACATGAAACCGCTTGATGCAGATGCGCTCCGTGCCGCGGAAAGGACCCATACCGGTCTCTTGACCCGCCGGTCACTGATCCTTGGCGCAGCCGGCCTGACCACCTTGCTGGGGCCGGCGACGGCCGCCTATGCCGGGATCGAGGCTGCACAGACCCTGAGGGTTTCCCGTTATCGCGTGACACCGGGCACCTGGCGCCCCGGCCACAGGCTCAGCATCACCGTCATCGCTGATCTGCATGCCGGGGGGCCCAATATGGGTCTCGCCCGCATCCGGGATGTGGTCGACACTGCCAATCGCCAGCGTTCCGATCTGGTGGTGTTGCTGGGCGATTATGTCGCCACCCATCGCTTCGTGACCGAAGTTGTGCCGGCCCAGGTCTGGGCCGGGGAGCTGGGACGTCTGCAGGCGCCGCTCGGGGTGTATGCAATTCTTGGCAATCATGACTGGTGGCATGATGTCGGCACCATGCGGCGTGCTTTTGCCGACGCCGGAATTCCAGTGCTGGAAAACGATGCGCTGCTGCTCGGATCGCCGGGTGCCCGCTTCTGGCTCACCGGACTCGGCGATCAATTGGCCCACCGCCTTGGCCGGCATCAGTTTCGGGGGGTCGACGATCTGCCCGGAACCCTGAAGCGCGTGGACACCGAAGATCCGGTCATTCTGCTGGCGCATGAGCCTGACATTTTCCCGAAGGTGCCGGAGCGCGTGGCGCTGACGCTTTGTGGCCATACGCATGGCGGGCAGATCCGTATCCCTTTCCTGTGGGAGCATTTCGTGCCGTCAATTTATGGCGCGCGTTATGCCTATGGCCATATTGTCGAAGGCGGACGCCACCTGATCGTGTCCGGCGGTCTGGGAACCAGCGGGATTCCGGCACGTCTTGGGGTGCAGCCGGAAATCCTGCGCGTCGAGATCGGTTGATCGGACAATAAAAAACGCCGGCGCATGTCCGGCGTTTTGCATGTCCTTGCTTTGCGGGCGCCTCACTGCACTCCGAAACGGTCCATGTTGTGAAGCGCAACCTGCGGGTTGTTCGGTGAATCACCCTGTTTGGGAGCCAGCACCACCACGACTGCTCCGACCTTGACCCGGTCATAAAGATCGATGGCGTCTTCGTTGGTCATGCGGATGCATCCCGACGACACGGCGGCTCCGATCAGTTCGGGCTGGTTGGTTCCGTGAATGCGGTACAGCGTGTCCTTGGCACCGAGGTGCAGATAAAGAGCGCGTGCTCCCAGCGGATTATGCGGGCCAGGTCCAACCTGGTTCGGAATACCAGGTCCCATGCGCTCCTTGATTGCCGCGGTCGGCGTCCATGTCGGCCATTCGGCCTTGCGGCCGACCTTGGCGACTCCCGAAAAGGCCAGCGCTTCCTCGCCCACGGTAATGCCGTAGCGGATCGCCTTGCCTTCCGGCAGCACGTAATAGAGGTAGCGCGCATCGGAATCGACGACGATCGAGCCGGGCGTTTCCTTGCGGTGGTAGGTGACAATGTGCCGGCGATAGGGCTCGGGGATCGTCGCCTTGGCGTAGGGTGCCTTGGCAAGCAGCTCCTTGTCCCGAGCCGTCATGGCAGCGCCTGACGCCGGCTCGGGCGTCGAAGACGTCGCCGTCACACAGCCGCCAAGGCTCAACCCCAGCAGGAGAAGCGCAACTGCGCGCATCGCCATTTCGATTCCCCGTAATTCCGTACCTGACCGAAGACTCGTCCCGTTCAGCTAAATAGACGAGAAAAGCCGCTACTTTCCAGCGCTTACCTGACGCATTGCGGCGGTCCTGTGAACATGTTGCCGGTTTGCATCAATTTTTGCTGTGCCACGTCCCGGGCGGTGCCGATTATGCCTCTGACCCGCGCGCCATCCCAGCTTCGCAGCAAGGCGTTAATCCCTGGTTTACCGTGTGAAATGGAAATGGGCGGGACGTCTTTTTGAACCGGCCGGCAGTCGCGCAGCACTCATGTTTGCGGCGGAAATGCCCCGAAGTCTTACCATTCGGTGCTCATTTCCGCCCCACGGAATCCCGATCCGGTGCCTACGTAAGTACAGGGGATTCTAGAGCGACCCTAGGGAGCAAGCAATGAATGCGCCGAAAGCAGAGCCAGACACCCACGACAACCGACCTGCGGCTGATCTCGATCGCCGTTACGGCCGGATCGGAATCTCGGCGGTAGCCGCCGCTCTGACCTATAAGGGCGATGCCAAGAATACCGTGTACGCGCCCAGCGAGGAACGGCGTTAAGGCGGCTAATCCGGCCCTTGTGCGCAGGATTTCTCTTGCGCCGGCAGTCCGGCCGCGCTCATGTCGGGGCCGCCCGTTGGCACCTGCCGTGACAACGGGGTGACCCAATCACGCGGGCGCTGCATGCTGTCGGTCTATGTTCCGCAAGGTCCCGTTCTCGAGCATCGTGTAATGGCCGCCGGGGAGGGAATTCCCGAAGCCGCCATCTGGATCGATCTGGTCAATCCCAGTTACGACGAGGACAAGCTGGTTGAATCCCTGGTCGGCGTTTCAATCCCGACCCGCGATGAAATGCAGGAGATCGAGCTCTCAAGCCGGCTCTATTTCGAGAATGGCGCCCGTTACATGACGGCCACCTTGCTCTGCCAGTCGGATACGCCGGCGCCCAAGACCACGCCGGTGACCTTCATTCTGGCCGGCCAGCGCCTCGTGACCGTGCGCTATGACGAACCCAGGCCTTTCGCCATCATCCGCTACAAGCTGGGCAAATCCTGTCCGCAGAACGTGACCGGCCAGACGATCCTGATGGATTTGCTGGACGCGGTCATCGACCGCGCCGCCGACATCCTGGAGCGGGTCGGCACCGAGGTTGACCGGGTTTCATTCGATATCTTCACGCGCAAGCTCTCGCCCAGCGAGCGGTCGCGCCGCTATCCGGTCATTCTTCAGACGATCGGGCGAAAGGGCGATCTGTCCTCAAAGGTACGCGAGAGCCTGGTTTCGATCATGCGGCTCATTCTGTTCCTCGCCAATGACGAGGGCGCGCGCTGGTCGAAGGAAATGCGAGCCCAACTGAAGTCGATGCAGCGCGACGTGCAGTCGCTGTCCGATCACACGACGTTCCTGACCAACAACATCACGTTCCTTCTCGATGCGATGGTGGGTGTCGTGACGATCGAGCAGAACAACATCATCAAGATTTTTTCGGTCGCGGCCGTCGTGTTCATGCCGCCTACGCTCGTGGCTTCGATCTACGGGATGAATTTCAAGGTGATGCCGGAGCTCGAATGGATCTACGGCTATCCCTTCGCGATCGGCGTTATGATCACGGCCGCCGTGCTGCCGTTCCTGTATTTCAAATGGCGCAAGTGGCTGTAAGCGCTAGACGTGCTGACCGCCATTGATGTGGATTTCCGCGCCGTTCACATACGACGATGTCTCGGTGCACAGCACATAGATGATCTTGGCGACTTCGTCCGGTGTGCCGAGCCTGCGCATGGGAATCTGCTGCTCGACGATTTTCTCCGTACCCGGCGAGAGGATTGACGTATCGATTTCTCCCGGCGCGATCGCGTTCACGCGCACGCCGACGGCGCCAAAATCGGCAGCCATTTCGCGGGTGAGCGATGCCAGCGCCGCTTTCGACGTGGCATAGGCCGCGCCTGCGAATGGATGCACGCGCGAACCCGCGATGGACGTCACATTGACGACCGATCCGTGCGCGGCTTTGAGTTCGCCGATCAGCCCGCGTGCCAGCAGGATCGGCGCCAGAAAATTCACCTTGAAAACCTGCTCCCACACATCCAGCGTCGTATCGAGCGAGTTCAGGCGCTGGCCGTCCTTGGTTTTGGGTGAGATGGCCGCATTGTTGACGAGGGCGTGCAGCAGGCCGTCGTCAAGACGGCGCTTGATTTCGGCGACGGCCTCTTGAGTGCTGTCATGATCGGCCAGATCGACCTGGATGTGATCTTCCGGGCCCATCTCCCACGGGCAGTTTTCCGGAAACGCGTGGCGCGAACAGGTGATGACGCGCCAGCCGGCAGCGGAGAACCGCTTCACGGTCGCGTGCCCGATGCCCCGGCTGGCGCCGGTGAGCAGCAAGGTGCGTCGCGGATTGTTGTCGTGGGATTGCGGCATGCGTCACTCTAGCAGATCACGGATAAAGCCGTGTCTTGTTCCAGTTGTCGGCCGGCCGGCTACGCCGGAATTCGATGCGGTCATGCAGCCGGAAGGGCCGGTCGTGCCAGAACTCGAATGTCAGCGGAACGATCCTGAAGCCTGACCAATTGGGAGGTCGCGGAATGGCTCCGGCCGGATATTTTGCGGTGTAGAAGGCGACCGCCTTTTCAAAGGCGAGGCGGCTTTCCAGAGGCGCCGATTGCTTGCTCGCCCAGGCGCCAATCTGCGCCAGACGCGGCCGCGTCGCGAAATAGGCATCGGCCTCTTGCGGCGTCACGGATTCCACCGGCCCGCGGACCCGCACCTGCCGGCGCAAGGATTTCCAGTGGAATAGCAATGCCGCCTTGGGATGAGCCGCCAGCTCCTGACCCTTTCGGCTCTCCAGGTTCGTGTAGAAAACGAACCCCTGGGCATCAAAGCCCTTCATCAGCACCATCCGGACATTGGGCAGTCCGTCGGCGTCCACGGTCGCCACCGCCATCGCGGTCGGGTCGTTGGGCTCCGAGCCATTGGCCTCGTCCAGCCAGGACGCGAACAGGCGGAATGGCTCATCGCTTTCTGTGAAATCACCACTTTTTAACCAAGTGGGGTGTTCTATCGAGCCTGTGTCAGTCATTCCTTGGGGCACCGAGTGGCCGGCTCTGACGAAGATTCCATGGTCCGGCATATTTCTTATAATGGATGGGTGATGGCGCGCCTATGGCGCTGCGGCAAGGCTGTTGCGCTTGCCGCAGGTTTGGCCGCCGGCGGCTGCAGCACCAGCTATCAGCTGGGGTCGTTGACCGGCAAGGACGAGGTCAAATCGGCGCACGCAAGTGCCAATCTGCCGGAGACGACCGGGAGTGTCGGCAACGCCATGCCGCCGGAAAGCGATCTGGTCTTCGCCCGGGCGGCGGCCAGCGAGGTCATGAGCCGGGGCGGCAAAGATGCCAGCACGGCCTGGGAAAATCCGCAGAGCGGAGCGCGCGGCACGGTGACTCCGATCGCCAGTGCCTACAGCCAGGACGGCCAAATGTGCCGGGACTTTCTTGCCAGTTACGTCCATGCCGGCGCCGAATCCTGGCTGCAGGGTGAGGCCTGCCGGTCCGGCCGGGCCGACAAGTGGGTCGTCCGCAAGCTGACCCCGTGGAAACGCTCCTGACGAGTTTCGCCCTGCGTTGCGAATTTGCGGCGATCTCCCCACATTTGTGGCAAATATGACCACAGGCGGCCGTTTCGGCCAGTGCGCGAGGTAAGGTAGATGCGTGACCCCTATGAAGTCCTGGGGGTGGCGAAGGGTGCGAGTG
>JAEWCJ010000240.1 GCA_023390695.1 Pseudomonadota bacterium
TAGATGCAGTTCCACGGCGATGCGAAATGCTCGATCATCGCCGCGTTCACCGCCTTCATCTTGAAGACCACGGTGTTCGCGTCAGGCGTCTCGATGGTGTCGATGTCGGCGAACGTCGCCCGGCGCGGCGAGACCACGCCCTGGGGCGGGTTGCGCATGCGATCGTAAGTGGCTTTCACGTCGGCCGATGTAAGCGGCGTGCCGTCGTGGAACTTGACACCCTCATTCAGGTTGAAGGTGTAGGTCATGAAATCCGGAGAGACCGTCCAGGACTTGGCCAGGTCGCCTTCGATTTCCGGGAATTTCGAAAGATTGAACCGCACGAGCGTGGAATAGAACGGTGCCGAGAAATGCAGCGTGGCGTAGGTCTCGCTGCCGTGGCAGTCGTAATGCGGCGTTTCCGCGCTGATCGCGAAAGTGAGCGTACCCCCGCGTTTCGGTGTCTGCGCAGTCGCGGCGCTGGCCGCGAACGCGATAGCCCCGGCCGTCAGAGCGACAGCCCCAAATCGTTTCAACATGATGTTTCCTCCATCGTTTCAGCAAACCGGCCTTGTTGTTGTGATGGCCGGTTCTTGTTCAGTTTCTTCAGTTCGACGTCGCTTCCTCACACCTTGATACAGGCAGCATAGTGACCCGGCCGCACTTCGCGCAATTCCGGAACGACCTTGCGGCATTCCTCGCTGGCCATCGGGCAGCGGGTATTAAAGACGCATCCGGAGGGCGGTGCCAGATGGCTTGGCAATTCGCCCTTGATCAGGCGCGGGGCGCGGCCCTTTTCCACGGCGGGATCGGGCACGGGCGCGGCGTCGAGCAGCACTTTCGTATAGGGATGCAGCGGCTCGCGATAAATCTCGTCGCGGTCGGCGACCTCCATGACGCGGCCGAAATACATCACCACCACGCGCATGGAGATGTGCCGCACCACGGCGAGATCGTGGGCGATGAAGAGATAGGCCAGCCCCAGCCGCCGCTGCAGGTCCTCCAGCAGATTGATGATCTGGCCCTGGATCGACACGTCGAGCGCCGACACCGCCTCGTCGCAGACGATGAAGGATGGCTCCATCGCCAGCGCCCGCGCAATGCCGACGCGCTGCCGCTGCCCGCCCGATAATTGATGCGGATAACGGACCGCCATTTCCGGCCGCAGGCCGACCTGCTCCAGCAATTGCGCGACGCGTTGCTCTTCGGCCTTGCGGTCCGGCACGAGCTTGTAGACGTGCAGCGGCTCGCCGATGATCTGGCCGACCGTCATGCGCGGATTGAGCGAGGAATAGGGATCCTGGAAGATCACCTGCACCTTGCGCCGCACCGCCTTCAGTTCGGCGGCCGATGTCTTGGCGAGGTCTTTGCCTTCGAACAGGATTTCCCCCGATGTCGGCGCTTCGAGCTGCAGGATCAGCCGTCCCACGGTCGTCTTGCCGCAGCCGGACTCGCCGACAAGGCCGAGCGTTTCGCCGGGGAAAATCTCGAAACTGACGTCCTGCACCGCGCGCACCACGCCCGACTTGTCGCGCAAGCCGCCGGTGACGGCGAAATGCTTGACGAGGTTGCGCACCGACAGCAGCGGCTTGCCGGTCTCCTTGATGATCTGTTGCGATCCGGCTTCCGACACCGCCCAGACGATCTTGCCGGCGGCGATTTCCGCGTGCCGATGACAGCGCGACCATCCGCCGGTGTCGGTCTTCTCCAGCGCCGGCTCCTTGTCGCAGATCGGGATGCGATAGGGGCAGCGCGGCGCGAAGCGGCAGCCGGGCGGCGGCGCGGCCGCATTGGGCGGCAGGCCTTCGATGGTTTCCAGCTTGGCACCGCGCGGGCGGTCGAGCCGCGGCACCGAGCGCAGCAGGCCCATCGTGTAAGGGTGGCGCGGCCGGTGAAACACCGGATCGGCGTCGCCTTCCTCGACGAGCTTTGCGGCGTACATGACGATGACGCGATCGGCATAGCGGGCGACGACGCCGAGATTATGCGTGATGACGATCAGCGCGATATTCAGCTTGCGCGACAGATCCTTCATCAGTTCGAGGATCTGCGCCTGGATGGTGACGTCGAGCGCGGTGGTCGGCTCGTCGGCGATGATGAGCTTGGGGTTGCAGGCGAGGCCGATGGCGATCATCACGCGCTGGCGCATGCCGCCGGAAAACTGATGCGGATATTGCGTGAGCCGCCGCGCCGGATCGGGGATGCCGACGAGCGTCAGCAATTCGATGGCGCGGGCATTCGCCTGCTCCTGCGTCATGCCCATATGGATGACGAGCGGCTCGGTGATCTGCATCCCGATGGTCAGGATCGGGTTGAGCGAGGTCATCGGCTCCTGGAAGATCATCGAGATGTCGCGGCCGCGGATTTCGCGCATCTGCTCGTCGTTGAGATCGAGCAGGTTGCGGCCGTTGAAGCTGATGCGGCCCTTCGGAATGCGCGCCGTATGTTTCGGCAGAAGCCGCATCACCGAGAGGGCGGAGACCGATTTGCCGGAGCCGGATTCGCCGACGATGGCGACAACCTCGCCGGGATTGACGTGATAGCTGAGACCTTCGACGGCCCGCACCACACCGCGCGACGTCAGAAAGTGAACGTGCAGATCTTCGACCTCAAGCAACGCTGCATTCGCGCGGGGTTGCGAAGACGGTGCTGGGGCGTGCACAAGCGTGTCAACCATACTCACCCGACGTTTCCTCACCTGATTTTTTGTGGGCCGATCGCCGGCCATGGCGGAAAGCGATCGGCGGTATTCTTGGAGCCAGCATCAGACAGAACGGAAGCGCGTTGCAACGACGCCGGCCAGGGATCACTGCGTTGCATTGCCGCGCTTGCCGAGAACCGTGTTGCATCGCACTCAACCTGCATTCCTGAGCGAGCGGATCGAAGCGATGAGATCGGTGAAGCGCTCGCCTTGCACCCGAACGTGCGCGCGCAAGCGGTCGGCGGCCAGTTCGCCATTGCCGGCGGCGATCGCCTCGATCACTTCGCCATGCTCGCGGTAGGAGGTCGCCAGCCGGTGGCGCACCCGCAATTGCAGACGGCGATAGGGCTGCAGGCGGCGGTGCAGCGCGCGCGCCTGTTCGGCGAGAAAGGAGTTGTGGCTGCTGCGGTAGACGACGAGATGGAAACGCGCATTCTCGGCGTAGTATTGGTCGCAGTCGCCGGCCTTTTCGGCGATCCCGCAGGCCTCGTGCGCCTCGATCAGCTCGCGATGCTCGGCGTCGCTGATGCGCCGTGCCGCCTGGCGCGCGCACATGGCCTCGAGTTCGGCCATGACCTCGAACATTTCCAGGAGGCGTTCGGGGCCGATATCGACCACGACCGCGCCACGGTGTGGACGTACCTCGATCAGGCCGGAGGCAGCGAGGGAATGCAGGGCTTCGCGGATCGGCGTGCGCGACACGCCGTAGCGCGCCGCGAGCGAGACTTCATCCAGTCGGTCGCCCGGGAACAGGCGGCCGGTGGCAATCTCATTCTCGAGCTCGTTACGCAGGCGTTCGGTCGCATTCGCGGCCATAGCCCGTCCTCCCAAGCACCCGTCCCCGGGCTTTTTTCTTTTGTATGCAGTTAGTTCTTTATTGTAGACATTATCCAGCCGACTGTCGGCAGATTGCAAGGCTTAAATTTGAACAATGTCAGGGTGCAGATGACGAAGTCGGCGTCGCGATCAGCGGACGACGCCGGAGGAGTGTGGATGAGCGCCTCTTTCTTCAGCGATTTGCTGCAGACCATCTCGGATCGTGGCCGTGCTCTGCTGGAACGCACGGGTGCGCTCAGAACCGATGCCGGAACCCGCTCCGAGGATTTCGTCGAACTTTGCGAAGAATTGCTGTCGGGCCGCGGCGAGGCGTCGGGTGTCGCGCTGGCCCGCCACATCCTCAATCATTATGCGGAGCTGACCACGGGCCCCCGCATCGCGTTCTTCGAGGCGCTGGCGCAGCGCTTCGGTCCCGATCCGGAGCGGCTCGAAGCCGCGATCAGGGACTGGCAGACATCGCCGTCCGACGCCTCCGCTGCAAAACTGCATGAAGCGGCGGAGCCGCGGCGGCAGGAGCTGTTCCGCCGGCTCAATCTGGCGCCCGGCGGCACCGCGGCGCTGGTGCGCATGCGCGAGCAACTGATCGATGCCATGGATCATCGCGACGATCTCGGCGTGGTCGACGCCGATTTCGTGCATCTGTTTTCGTCATGGTTCAATCGCGGCTTCCTGGTGCTGCGGCGCATCGACTGGTCGACGCCGGCCAACATCCTGGAAAAGATCATCAGGCACGAGGCCGTGCACAAGATCAACAGCTGGGACGATCTGCGCCGCCGCATCGATCCGCCCGACCGGCATTGCTATGCGTTTTTCCATCCGGCGCTGGTCGATGAGCCGCTGATCTTCGTGGAAGTCGCGCTTCTGCGCGACATCCCCGGCGCGATCGCGCCGATTCTCACCGCCCAGCGCGATCAGCTCGATCCCGAAAGGGCGACGACGGCGGTGTTCTATTCGATCTCCAACTGCCAGCGCGGCCTTGCCGGCGTGTCGTTCGGCAACTTCCTGATCAAGCAGG
>JAEWCJ010000270.1 GCA_023390695.1 Pseudomonadota bacterium
GGCGCCTACCCGCCCCATTTAGAGGCCGGCGCCGACAACGGCGCCGTAAAGGCGCCCGGTGCCGCCGAGAATGAGGATGACCATCACCGCGGCGGAGCGCTCGAACTCGAACACGCCGAGCGTGACATAGGCGGTGGTCTGCACGAACAGCGCGCCCGCGACCCCGGCAATGGCGGCGGCGATGGTGTAGGCGACGACGAGATGCCGGTGCACCGGCGCGCCGATGGCGTGCATGCGGCGGACATTCTCGCGAATGCCGGTCAGCGCTTCGCCGAACGGCGAATACACGATGCGCCGCACGATCATGAAGACGACGAACAGGACGCCGAGCGCGTAGAGATAGGTGGTCTTGCCGTAGAGATCGTATTCGAAGACGCCGAACAGCGGCGCGATCACCATGCCGGGAAGGCCGTCATAGCCGCCGGTAATGTCGGAGCGCCAGTTGCCGATCTCCATGAGGATGACGCCGGTGGCCAGCGTCAGCATCAGCAGCGTGAGGCCGCGATAGCGGAGCAGGACCCATCCCGACAGGAATCCGGCGAGGCCGGCGACGGCGGCGGCCACGAAGAGACTCGAGATCGGCTCGTTCCAGCCGGCGCGGGTGACCAGCAGGCCGACGGTGTAGGCCCCGAGGCCGTAGAAGGCCGCATGGCCGAGGGTGACGATGCCGGCATAGCCCAGGATCAGGTCGAGCGAGAGCGCGAACATGATCATGATCAGGACCTGCGTCCCGAAGGTCATCCGGTCGGGCAGCAGGAAGAAGGCGGCCAGCGCCAGGATCCAGGGCAAAAGCTCGGCGAGCTTGAAGCGGTGGCGGTTGACCAGGAAGTCGACCTTGTGCTCGGCGACGGCGCCCGCGCGCTCCGGTGTCTGCATCTTATTCTCGGCCATAGAGACCTGCCGGTTTGATCAGCAGCACCGCCATCGCGATGGCATAGATGAAGAAGCCCCCCGCCTCGGCGTAGAGATATTTGCCGGTGGTGTCGAAAATGCCGAGCACGAGGGCGGCGACCAGCGTGCCCTTCACGCTGCCGAGACCGCCCACCGAAACGACCAGCAGGAACAGGACGAGATAGACCAGGGCGAAGCTTGGCGACAGGCCGAGCAGGTGGATGGCGAGGCCGCCGCCGAGCGCGGCGAGGCCGCTGCCGATGGCGAAGGTCAGCGTGAACAGCAGGTCGACATTGATGCCGACCGATTGCGCCATGCGGCGGTTGTCGACCGCCGCGCGGATCTTCGCGCCGATGGTGGTGCGCTCGAAGCCGTACCAGAGCGCGATCACCAGCAGGAAGCCGATGACGATCAGGAAGGCGCGATAGGTGGGCACCGTGCGCAGGCCGATATCGATGTGGCCGGCGAGCCAGTCCGGCAACTTGATGTGCTGCGGGATCGGGCCGAAGAAATAGGTCGCCGTCGCAATCGCCATGAAGGCGAGGCCGATGGTCAGCAGCACCTGATCGAGCTCGCCCGCCTTGTAGAGGCGCGCGTAAAGCACACGCTCGAATACGACGCTGACGGCGGCGATGATGAAGAATGTCAGCACCAGCGCTCCGACGAACGGAACGCCGAAATAGCGCATCGCGGTCAAGACGACATAACCGCCGGCCATGGCGAAGGCGCCATGTGCGAGGTTCACAAAGCCCATCAGGCCCATCGTGACGGAGAGGCCTACGGACACGATGAACAGGAACATGGCGTAAGCCAATCCGTCCACCAAGATACTGGCAATCGACCCGATCAAGTCCCCAAATCCCGCGTTCGAGTCCCGATAACAAGTCGCCGCGGAGGATATCCGCGGCGACCAAGTCTCCCAGACGTCGGTCTGTTATAGCAGCCTATTGGCCGCCGCAACGCCCGACTTTGAGTTCCTTACACTGGTCTTTGACCTGGGCGACGGTGCCGAGGATCTTGTGACCCAGCGAGCCGTCAGGCTTCTTGATCACTTCCATCGCGTGCTCGTCCTGGATCACATCGCGGGTGGCCGGATCGATGGCGATCGGACCACGCGGGCCATTGCCCTTGTAGTTCTTCAAGGTGTCGACAACCTTGTCGCCGTTGCTGAAGTCGCCCTTCAGCTTCTTGATGGTGTCGAAGATGGCCGCCATCGTGTCCCAGCCCTGCGCGGACATGAAGTCGGGAATGAAATTCTTGCCGTATTCGGCTTCCCAAGCCTTCAGGAACGCCTTGTTCGCAGGATTGTCGAGATCGCGCGAATAGGAGCTCATCACGATCGCGCCGACCGCAGCCTCGCCCATTTGCGGGAGCTTGTTGTCCGGCGCGACGTCCATCGGGCCGATCAGCTTGATGCCGGCCTGCTTCAGTCCGACTTCGCCGTAATACTTCACGACCGCAGAGGCGTGCGAGCCCGACGGAATGAAGACATAGAAGCAGTCAGGCTTGGCATCCTTCACGCGCGTGAAGAACGGCGTCATGTCCGGCACCTGCGCCGGGTTGCCCATCGGGATCGACTCGATGACCTTGCCGCCATTCTTCTCGAAGCCGGTCTTGAAGGCTTCGGTCGAGTCTTTTCCGGGTGGGAAGTCGGTGTAGCCCATCGCCGCGGTCTTGCAGCCGAGATCCTTGGCCGCGTACTGGCCCATCGGGTAGGCCGGGTGCCACATGCTGAAGGAGAAGCGGACGATGTAGGGCGACAGGCCCGGAATCCACGCGGTGCCGGCATTGGCGATGGCCATCGGCTTCTTCGCCTGCGTCAGCACCGGCGCGATGGCGATGGCTGACGGCGAGAACACGACGCCGGCAATGATGTCGACCTTGTCGCGGGTGATCAGTTCGGTCGCAACGGTCTTCGCGTTGGCACCCGAGGGCGGACCTTCGTCGCGCTTGATGATCTCGACCTTGTAAGGCGCAATGTCCTTGGCGTGCAGTTTCACATACAGGTCGAACGCCTTGTCGATCTGCGTGCCGAGATCGGCATTCACGCCCGAATAGGGCAGCATGACGCCGATTTTGACGGTTTGAGCCTGCGCCGCGCTGCTCATCACGAGCGCAAGAGCAGCCAGGCCGGCTAGGTGAAATCGCTTCATCTACTTCTCCTCCCAAGAGAATGCTGTACTGCAGTACGATACAAAGTGGGACCCAGGTGACCATGTCGACGGGACAGGGCCCAATACAGCCGGGCTGGTTTTATGACATTTCGGCGGTATTGGCGAGATTGTTATCCGTCGCACCCTGCGCTCTTGGTCGCATTTCCGTTCGCAAATCGAACATCCCTGCGTGTGCGAGCGCTCCCACGTTCTCCGACGTGCTTGCCAGCGATCTTATGAGCGCATGAGACATTTGCTAAATTTATATTTCTGATACCCCCTATTTTCTGCATGAATGCAGCCGCCACTGCCTGCGACATCACTGTCGGGACAAGCCCGGAGGACAACGTGAAGACTCTCGAAAAAGACTACGATGGCATCATCATCGGCGCAGGCCAGCACGGTCTGGTGCTGGGCTCATATCTCGCAAAGGCGGGATTGAAAATTCTGCTGGTCGACCGGCGGCTGGATTATGGCGGCGGATTGTGCACCCGCGAAATGACCGCTCCGGGCTTCTATCACAACCTGCATTCCATCAATCACTTCCACATCAGCGAGACGCCCTGGTTCAAGGATCTGAACCTCGCCGAGAAGGTCACCTACATCACGCCCCGCTATGAACTGGGGCAGGCGCATCTCGACGGCACCGCGCTGGTGCTTGGCCGCGATCTTGAGGAGACGGTTGCCAATATCGCGCGCTTCTCCACGAAGGATGCCGAGACCTTCCGCAAATGGAATCGCAAGGCCGAGGAAATGACGGCCAAGATTCTATTGCCGGAACGCTATTCCGATCCGCTGCCGAAAGATGAGCGCGAGGCGCTGCTCTCGCGCAGTGCATTGGGACGGGAATTCCTGGAGGTGACCAATCGGCAGCCGCTCGATGTGGTCGAGGAATTGTTTGAGAACGAGCATGTGCGCTTGCTGTTCCTGTTCAAGGTGTCGCTGTTCGGCACCTGGCTGACCGACACCATGTCGAAGACCAGTCCGATGGGCGCGGTGATCAGGGCTTTTGACCTTGAGAGCGGCTATCAGCTTTGCCAGGGCGGCTCGTTCAATCTGGCGCGCGGCCTGATGGAGACGTTCATCGCCAGCGGCGGCACCTTCCAGCCACAGGTCGCGATCGACAAGATCGTGGTCGAGGGGGGGCGCGCCACCGGCATCGCGTTGAAGGATGGCCGCACCGTGCGCGCCAGGCAATTCGTCGCATCGACCATCGACGTGCACCAGACGCTGGAGGACCTGCTGGGCCGCGCGCAATTGCCGCAAGCCTTTGCCGACAAGCTCGACAAGTTCGAGTACACAGCCTGGACGCTTTATGGCCTGCATCTCGCACTGCATGAAAGCCCGCGTTTCGCGGCGGAAAAATTCGATCCCAATATCAACCGCGCCATGAAATGGAGCCTCGGTGCGGAAACGATGGAAGATCTGTATTCGGCGCATATGGACGTGCAGGCGGGGCGCGTGCCGAAGGTCATCCAGTTCGGCTCGGGTCCGCTGAGCCTGCTCGATCCGACGCAGGCGCCGCCCGGAAAGCACACCACCTATGCCTGGCACGTCATGCCGGAATTCAAGGACATGCCGGCGAAGGAGTACGAGACCTTCAAGGAGGAGTTCGCCGAGAAGATCGTGGAGACCTTCGCGCGCTATTGCCCGAACATGACGCGCGACAACGTGATCGGGCAGTATGTCTACACGGCGCGCGAATATGTGGCCGAACTTCCGAATATGCGCGGTGGCGACATCTTCATGGGCGCGTTCAACGCCGAGCAGGTGATGTACAACCACTTCGGCTATCGCACGCCGGTGAAGAACCTCTACATGGCCGGCTCCGCCTGTCATCCCGGCGGCGGCATTTCCGGCGGTGCCGGCTACATCTCGGCGGGGCTGATCGCGGAAGACCTCGATCTGAAACCCTGGTGGACGCCCTGGAATGCGCGCAAGGCCATCGATGCCTTGCCGACAAAGTGAGTGCCCGCATGAACATTCAACAGTCTTCCAATCCCGAGAATCTCGTCTTCCCGACACTGGCCGGCCGCGTCGTGATCATCACCGGCGCCGGGCAGGGCATTGGCCGCGTCTTCGCCAAGGCCTTCGCGAAGTCCGGCGCTATTCCGGTGATCGCCGAACGCAACATGAAGAACGCGGAGGCGGTCGCGCAGGAAATCATGGCCGAGAACGGCCAGGCTTTCGCGATCGAGACCGACGTGGCGGATCCGGCCTCGGTTCAGAACATGGCGGCGGAGGTCGATGCGCGCTTCAAGCGCATCGACATTCTGGTCAACAATGCCGGGCTGTTCTCGACCCTGCAGATGCGCCCGTTCGACCAGATCCCGCTGGAGGAATGGGAGCGGGTGCTGCGCGTCAACGTCACCGGGCCCTTCCTGTGCGCCTGCGCGGTGCTGCCGGCGATGAAGCGCGCCAAGTGGGGCCGCATCGTCAACATCGCCTCGGCGGCGGTGCCGCTCGGGCGGCCGAATTACCTGCACTACATCACCTCGAAATCCGCCCTGCAGGGAATGACGTTCTCGATGGCGCGCGAATTGGGGCCGGAGGGCATTTCGGTCAACGCGCTGCTGCCGGGGGCGACCTTCACCGAGGTCGAGCGCCAGACGGTGACCCCGCAGCAGAAGGAGCGGATCATCGGCCTGCAATGCATTCCGCGGCCGGAAACCCCGCAGGATCTGGTCGGGACCGTGCTGTTCCTGTCCTCGGACGCGACCGGCTTTCTGACCGGCCAGTCGGTGGTGGTGGACGGCGGCGCCACCCATCGCTAACAGGGGTTTTTTAGGTATCAAGGTAGTGGCCGGGAGCCTCGCAGCTCCCGGCTTTTTCGTGTGTTCGCGCGTCATGTCATAACTGCATAGC
>JAEWCJ010000033.1 GCA_023390695.1 Pseudomonadota bacterium
TGTTACCGCCGCATCGGGGAAGGATTCGCGCGGGAATGCAAGCCTGGGTGGGGCGTGTGATGACTGTCACATTTGCGACGTAAGCTGAGACGGTGCGGGCGCGGGAACACACAGAAAAAAACCGGGATCGCCGGTTGATCCTGCCGCGTGTTGCGCCATTGCGATTGCCAGCCGAAAGTCGCGGGCGTACAAGCCCCGCATGAGCATTGACTAAGCCGTATCAGCGTTGAGGCCGGCATGCTTGATCAGAAAGACATGACCGGCGCCGAGTCCCAGGCTTTCGACGCATTCCGCGAGGCGGACGGGACGATCCGCTCGGCCTTTGTCGAGCGGGTGCAGGAGGCGATCGCGGCCCGCGACATCGCCACCTTGCGCGCGGTGGTTGGCGATCTGCATGAAGCCGATACCGGCGCATTGATCGAGGCGCTCGACCCGGAATTGCGGCCCCGGCTCATCGAGCTGATGGGCAAGGACTTCGACTTTTCGGCGCTGACGGAAGTCGATGATACCGTCCGCGAGGAGATCCTCGACGAGCTGCCGACCGAGACCGTCGCCGAGGGCGTGCGCGAGCTCGATTCCGACGACGCGGTCTACATCCTGGAAGACCTGCCGCAGGACGAGCAGAAGGAAATCCTCGAGCAGCTTCCGCATTTCGAGCGCATCGCGCTGGAGCGCAGCCTTCTCTATCCGGAAGAATCTGCCGGCCGGCGGATGCAGACCGAGTTCATCGTCGTGCCCCCGCACTGGAATGTCGGGCAGGCGATCGACTACATGCGCGAGACCGCCGATCTGCCGGACCGCTTCTACGAGCTTTACGTGGTCGATCCGGCCTATCACTTCCAGGGCGCGGTGCCGCTCGACCGCCTGTTGCGGAGCAAGCGGCCGATTCCGATCATGGAATTGATGGACGAAGACCGTCGTCGCGTGCGAGCCACCGACGATCAGGAGGAGGTTGCGCGTTTATTCGAGCGTTACAACCTCGTCGCCGCACCGGTCGTCGACGAGAATAACCGCCTGGTCGGCGTCCTCACCTTCGACGACATCGTCGACGTCATCGAGCAGGAAGCCGAAGAAGACATCATGGCGCTCGGCGGCGTCACCGGCGACGAGGAATTGTCGGACACCGTTCTGGTCACGTCGCGGGCCCGTCTGCCCTGGCTTGTGATCAACATGGGCACGGCGTTCGTTGCGGCGACGGTGATTTCTTTCTTCGAGGCGACCATCGCGCAGGTGGTGGCGGTGGCCTTCCTGATGCCGGTGAATGCCGCTCTCGGCGGCAATGCCGGTACGCAGGCGCTGACCGTGGCCGTGCGGGCGCTCGCGACCCAGGAGTTGAATGCCTCGAACCGAACCCGCGTCATCATCCGCGAATGCCTGGTCGGCGTGGTTAATGGCTGCGCGCTGGCATTGCTGGCCGGTACCATCGCCACGCTGGTCTTCGGCAATATAACGCTGGGGCTGGTGCTGAGCTCCGCCATGGTGCTGACGATCATGTTTGCGACCGCGCTCGGCATTCTGGTGCCGCTGCTGCTGAACCGCATGAAGATCGATCCCGCCGTCGCCTCGGGCGTGTTCGTGACAACCACAACCGACGTCTTCGGTTTTTTCACCTTCCTCAGCTTTGCTACCGTGGCCTTCCGGCTGCTCTGAAGCCTGGAAGGCGGCGCACGCCTATCCCGGCGGCGCCAGCAGCGTCTCGATGGCGATGTCGATGGTGGTCGGAGTGACGGCCTTGCTGTCGAGCAGGCTCTGGCCGAACAGGTAGCTGTAGAACAGCACCGCACGCGCCTGCGCATCCTCCGCGGGCCAGCCCAGTTTCTCGAACAGCGCCGTCACATGCGTCAGGCGCTCGGTGTCCACCATGCGCACGGCATTGGCGGCGCCTTCGTCGCCGCGTGCGAAGGCGCGGATGGCAAGCTCGATGGCGAGTCCACGGCTGTTGCCATGCCGCGTATAGAGGTCCGCCAGCCGCAGCAGGATGACGGTCGGCGAATCCTGTCCGGTCTTGTCGCCGGACGTCTGTTCGCGAATGGCGGCGACGCGGCCATCGGCCCATTGCGCCAGCGTCGCATCGAGCAGGGCGCGGCGGTCCGCGAAATGCCAGTAAAAACTGCCTTTGGTGACCTTCAGCGTCTTGGCCAGCGGCTCGACCCGCACGCTGTCCACGCCGCCTTCGGCGAGGGTCTCCAGCGCCGCCGCGATCCAAGCCGCAGCGTCCAGCCGTTCCTGCTTCGGCTCCGCCGTATCCTTGGATTTGCTCATACGCCCCGCCGCAACTTGACAAGCTTCACACTTCACCATACGGTCACGTATGTCAACATACGCTTACGTATGGATATCCGATGAGTGGTGCCGGCCGAATTCATCAGCCGCGTGATCCGGATTGGGAGCGCGTGGTGCGCGAGAGCTTTGCGCGTCAGGCCTATATGGGATTGATCGGTGCGCGCTTGGCGGAGCTTGATCCCGGGCGGGTGACCGTGGAATTGCCGTTTCGCGACGATCTCTGCCAGCAGCGCGGCTTTCTGCATGGCGGCGTCGTTACCGCGATTGCGGATTCCGCGGCCGGCTACGCCGCCTTCACGCTGATGCCGGCGGGATCCTCGCCGCTGACGGTGGAATTGAAGATCAATCTGTTGGCGCCGGCGGTCGGCGAGCGCTTCCTCGCGACCGCGCATGTGGTGCGTTCCGGCAAGACCCTCTCCGTCGTGGAAGCCGATGTCCTTGCGGAGGCGCAGGGCCGCCGCAAGCCGATCGCGAAAATGCTCGCCACCCTGATCTGTCTTGAAAACACATCCGACGCACGGGAGCGCCCGGCGTTATAGTCCTGTCAGCTCTGGCGGAGGCCTGCATGAGCGCGAATGTCTGGACCGGCTTCGATTTTGGACTGGGCGACGAGGTCGATATGTTGCGCGACGCGGTGCGCCGCTTCGCGCGGGAGAAGATCGCCCCGCGCGCCGACGAGATCGACCGCAAGAATGAATTCCCCCGCGACCTGTGGCCCAGGCTCGGCGAACTCGGATTGCTCGGCATCACGGTCGAAGAAAAATGGGGTGGGACCGGGCTGGGCTATCTCGAGCATTGCGTGGCGATGGAGGAGATTTCCCGCGCCTCCGGCTCGGTCGGTTTGTCCTACGGTGCGCATTCCAACCTCTGTGTGAACCAGATCCGCCGCAACGGCACCGCCGAGCAGAAGAAACGCTATTTGCCGAAGCTGATATCGGGGGCGCATGTCGGTGCGCTGGCCATGTCGGAACCAGGTGCCGGTTCGGATGTGGTGTCGATGCGCACGCGCGCCGACAAGAAGGGCACCCGCTATGTCCTGAACGGCTCCAAGATGTGGATCACCAACGGGCCGCTGGCGGACACCGTCGTGGTCTATGCCAAGACCGACGCCACCGCCGGCGCGCGCGGCATCACCGCCTTCATCGTCGAAAGCAAGTTCAAGGGATTTTCGACGGCGCAGAAGCTCGACAAGCTCGGCATGCGCGGCTCCGACACCGGCGAGATCGTGTTCCAGGATTGCGAGGTGCCGGAAGAGAACGTGCTCGGTGCGGTCGGCAACGGGGTCAACATCCTGATGTCCGGCCTCGACTATGAGCGCGTGGTGCTGGCGGCGGGCCCGCTGGGCCTGATGCAGGCGGCGATCGATCTCGTCATCCCCTATGTGCATGACCGCAAGCAGTTTGGTCAGCCGATCGGACGCTTCCAGCTCATCCAGGGCAAGCTGGCCGACATGTATGTGAACATGAACGCGGCAAGGTCTTACGTCTACGCGGTCGCCCGCGCCTGCGACACCGGCCGCACCACGCGCGAGG
>JAEWCJ010000305.1 GCA_023390695.1 Pseudomonadota bacterium
AGCTTGTACTGGGTCGGCGTCAGCGTCAGCCAGCTCTCCCGGCTGCCCGGATAATTGACGCCGTCGCCGAGCATCGGCGGCAGCGCGTTGGCGCGCAGATCATCCCCGCCGGGTTTGCGGAACGCCGCCAGAATCTTGTCGCGCGCGGGCCGCATCTTGGCATCCGGATCGGCCAGCTTCTTGATGACCGCGGGATCCGACAGATCGTCGAGATCGCTCCAGGCCTTGCCCAGATAGGAGGCTTCCGCCACCCACTGCATCATGCCCGCCCGCCGCAGGATCGGCAGGATGTCACGGCGGAACGATGCCTTGCCGGTCGGCAGGGTCATGTGGCCGCCCGCGATCATCGCCTCGCGCGCCGCATCGTAAAGGCTCACGATCGGTTCGATCTGCGGCGCGAATTTCGGACCGCAGCAGACCACCCAGGCCGGCTCGCATTCGAGATCGGTGCCGTTGATGCGGACGCTGGCCTTCACCCAGCCGTCGCACCAGTCGTCGTGCCAGCCATCATTGTTCGTGAAATCGCGCACCGGATTTTGCGGCAGGGCGGTATCGGAAACACCGTCGGCCGGGAACACGAGCAGGCGGCCGGCATCATCGGTGCGCAGATGACCGAGGGTCACCGGCATTTTCTTCCAGAACCGGCCAGCCATGCGATAGGCATCATCGCGGCCATCGGCGTTCTTCGATTTTCCATCAATGCCGACCGGACCGGGATTGATGACCAGCATCTCTTCGCGGTCCGCAGGCGCGATGAAGGCGTTGCGCTGCGCCCCCGGGATGCCGGGCATGTTGTCGCCGCGGTCCATCGCATTGGAGAAGCCGTACCAGGCCGCCTTGCTGTTGGCGACATGCACGTTCCAGCGCACGCCGTCGGCGGCGCCGAGTTCGCGCACCACGCGCCCCTGGTCGTCGTAGCCATAGACGCGAAAGCGCTGGACCTGCTTCTTGATGCGGCCCCCGCCCTGCTTGAAGCCGCCCTGCGGCTCATGCATCAGGCCCGGCACTTCGGGCGCGAGAAACCATTCGTCGCCGTTGCCCACGCGCGAAAAGCCGATGGCTGGGAAGATCGCGGCGCGCACAATGCGCGCTCCGGCCGGCGCCGCCGGCTGCGCCTGCAGCGGCAGCACCGCCGCCTTGAACAGGCCGGGAGCGGACAGACCGAGGACCGATGCACTGATGAGAAAATCGCGTCGTTTCACTTAAATGTATCCCCCAAAATTGGCCTGACGCGTCAGCGGCGCGTCGCCGCCGCAATCGGCCAGTCTGCGAAACCGAAAGTGCGGCCGGCCGCGCCGACAAAAATTGTCCGAACGGATGTGTCGCTCCCCAGCGTCATCAGAACCGCTAGCGAGCAATCCTTAACAGGCGATTTCGTATGCGCGCGGGCCGCGGCAGCGGACAGGTGATCCCGCGCGGAGGCGGCGTTCCGTCACACCGTGCAACGGACACATGAGACGGATTCTGAAATCCGGTCCGTCATCCCGATACGGCTTGCGGCGCCGGACAATCCATTGCCGGACAATTCATGCACGGTCAGCCGGCAGAATCTGCGCCTCCTCGGTCGAGGGAACACGCTTTCCGCACACGTGGCGGGTCGTCCCTCCAGATTGAACCGTGCAAACGCGGTGGGCAGCGTTGGGCAACCCGCCGTGCAATCGCCATCACCTTTCCGAGGCGCCGGAGCTGCCAATTGACCTGCCAAATGCCTGCCATTACCGTCTGCGGCAGTACAACCAATAAAAATATTTGGGAGGAATGAGATGCATAAAATCCTGCTAGGAATGGCGGCTCTCGGCATGGCGGTCACGGCCGCGCCCTCCGCGCACGCGCAAGGCAGCATCAAGATCGGTCTGATCATGCCCTATTCGGGGCAATTCGCCGACGCCGCCGCGCAGATGGACAACGCCATCAAGCTCTACGTGAAGCAGAAGGGCGATACCGTCGCCGGCCGCAAGATCGAATTCATCCGCAAGGATACCGGCGGCATCGCGCCCGACGTCGCCAAGCGGCTGGCGCAGGAACTCGTGGTCCGCGACAATGTCGACATTCTCGCCGGCTTCGTGCTGACGCCGAACGCCATGGCGGCCGGCGACATTTCCGAACAGGCCAAGAAATTCATGGTGGTGATGAACGCGGCCACCTCGATCGTCACCACCAAGTCGCAATACATGGCGCGCGTCTCGCTGACCACGCCGCAGGTCAACGAAGCGCTGGGCAAATGGGCGGCGACCGCCGGCGGCGTGAAGAAGGCCTATACCATGGCCTCCGATTACGGCCCCGGTCTCGACGCCGAAGGCGGCTTCTCGCGCGCCTTCAAGGAAGCCGGCGGCGAAGTCATCGGCACGGTGAGGATGCCGGTCGCCAATCCGGACTTCTCGGCTTTCGTGCAGCGCGCCAAGGACATCAACCCGGAAGGCATCTATGTCTTCGTGCCGGGCGGCGCGCAGCCGCCGGCCTTCGGCAAGGCGCTCGCCGAACGCGGCATCGATCCGAAGAAGATCAGGGTCATGGGCCAGGGCGAGATCGCCGACGACGCCGCGCTGAAGAGCATGGGCGACGTCGCACTCGGCATCGTCACCGCCTTCCACTACGACCCCAACCACCAATCGGCGATGAACAAGGATTTCGTGAAGGCCTATAACGAAGCGTATGGCCGCAATCCCGACTTCTTCAGCATCGGCGGCTGGGACGGCATGCACCTGATCTACGAGACGCTGAAGAAGACCGGCGGCAAGACCGACGGCGAGGCGCTGATCGGCGCCGCCAAGGGCATGAAATGGGAGAGCCCGCGCGGCCCGATCTCGATCGATCCGGAGACCCGCGACATCATCCAGAATGTCTATATCCGCCGTGTCGAGAAGGTCGACGGCAAGCTCGTCAATGTCGAGTTCGACAAGGTCGAGAACGTCAAGGATCCGGTCAAGGAACGGATGAAGAAGTAACGCTGACGAAACCCACGGACAGTCGGGTCGAGGATCGCAATTCGCAATGATCGGTCCAATTATTGGCGTCCTGTTCGACGGCTTCGCGTACGGGATGCTCCTGTTCCTGCTGTCCGTGGGACTTTCGGTGACGCTGGGGATGATGAATTTCGTCAACCTGGCGCATTGCGCCTTCGCCATGCTGGGCGCCTATGTCACCGTCTTCCTGATGAACACGATGAAGTGGCCGTTCCTGGCCACGTTGCCGCTCGCCTTTCTGGCTGCGGCCTTTGTCAGCGTGCTGCTCGAACGCACGCTGTACCGGCGGCTTTACCGCGCCAGCGACCTCGACCAGGTGCTGCTCACCATCGGCCTTGCCTTCATCTCGGTGGCGGTCGCCGCCTACATCTTCGGCACGGTCATGCAGCCGGTGCAGATGCCGCCCTATCTGCGCGGCTCCTTCAACGTCATGGGCGTGAATTTCGCCGCCTACCGCCTGTTCCTGATCGCGGTCGCGCTCGCCATCACGCTGCTGCTGGTGCTGACGCTGGAATATACCCGCTTCGGCGCGCAGGTGCGGGCCGCGGTCGACAACCAGCGGATGGCGCGCGGGCTCGGCATCAATGTCGACGGCGCCTTCGCCGTCACCTTCGCGCTCGGCTCGGGGCTGGCGGGCCTCGGCGGCGCGCTGGCGATCGAGATCGTCGGGCTCGATCCCTCCTTCGCCTTCATCTATCTGGTCTATGTGCTGATCGTGGTCTCCGTCGGCGGGCTCGGATCGATCGCCGGCTCCTTCGCCGCCGCCACGCTGATCGGCATCAGCGACGTCGCCGGCAAATATTATGTGCCGCAGCTCGGCGCCTTCCTGATCTATCTGGTGATGATCCTGCTGCTGATGTGGCGGCCGGTCGGCCTGTTCGGGAGGCGCTGAGCATGTCGCTGACCACAGATCCGGTGTCGAGCCCGCATCACTATCTGAAGGCGCAAAGCCGCTGGAGCGCATTCGAGATCGCCTTCTGGCTCTGCGCATTGCTCCCCTATTTCCTGTTCCCGAACTATCTCGTGCTGGCGAGCCAGATCGCCATCACCGCGCTGTTCGCGCTCTCGCTCGATCTCATTCTCGGCTATGCCGGCATCGTCTCGCTCGGGCATGCCGCGTTTTTCGGGCTCGGCGCCTACAGCGCCGGTATCCTCGCCAAGCACGGCTGGGGCGAGCCGATCACCGGTCTCTTTTTCGCGGCCGCGATAGCGGCGCTGGTCGGATACGCGACGAGCTTCATCATCTCGCGGGTCCGCCATCTGGCACTGATCATGATCACGCTCGGCCTCGGCCTGCTGCTGCATGAAGCCGCCAACAGCGCGCATTTCCTCACCGGCGGCGCCGACGGCCTACAGGGCGTGAGGATGTGGAAGATCTTCGGCACCTTCGGCTTCGACCTCTGGGGCCGCACCGCCTATACCTATGCGCTGATCGTGCTGTTCCTCGGCTTCCTGCTGGCGCGGCGGATCACCAATTCGCCGTTCGGTCTTGCCATGCGCGGCATTCGCGAGAATTCCGTCCGCATGCCGGCGATCGGCGCCCCCAGCCGCGCGCATATCCGCAAGATCTACACGATCTCCGCCGCCATGGCGGGCGTCGCCGGCGCGCTGCTCGCGCAGACCACCGAAACCGTGGCGCTGGAAGTGCTCAGCTTCCAGCGCTCCGCCGACACGTTGGTCATGCTGGTGCTGGGCGGCGCCGGCATGCTCTATGGCGGGCTGGTCGGCTCGGCCATCTTCATGATCGCGCGCGACCAGTTCTCCGGCATCAACCCGCAATACTGGTATTTCTGGATCGGCCTGCTGCTGGTCTTCGTGGTGATGGTGCTGCCGAACGGCATTCTCGGCGGGTTGCGCAAGCTCTGGCTGTCCTGGCGGGGCAAATCATGAGCGCGCCCGCCGCCCACGCCACACCCGCGCTCTCCACCCAGGGCGTCGACAAGAGCTTCGGCTCGCTGGTCGTCGCCAAGGGAATCAGCCTGACGCTGCCGCAGGGCGAGCGCTATGCGCTGATCGGGCCGAACGGAGCCGGCAAGACCACGCTGATCAACCTGATGACCGGGATGCTGGCGCCGGACGGCGGCCGCATCTTCCTCGGCGGCGAAGACATCACCGTGCTCAAGCCGGATGCGCGCGTGAAGCGCGGGCTGGTGCGCACCTTCCAGATCAACACCCTGTTTCCGCATCTGACGCCGCTGGAATCGGTGATGCTCGTGATCGCCGAGCGACGCGGCGATGCCGGCGTCTGGTGGAAGGGTCTGCCGTCCTATCGCGACGACGCCGACGAGGCCTATGCCATTCTCAGTTCGCTCAAGCTCGGCGCGGTCGCCTACCGCACCACCCGCGAACTCGCCTATGGCCAGCAGCGCCTGCTCGAGATCGCGCTGGCCCTGGCGACCAGGCCGAAAGTGCTGCTGCTCGACGAGCCGGCGGCCGGCGTGCCGGAAGAGGAAAGCGCCGAACTGTTCGCGGTGATCGCCGAATTGTCGAAGGACATCGCCATCCTGTTCATCGAGCATGACATGAACGTGGTGTTCCGCTTCGCCAGCCGCATCATCGTCATGGTCAGCGGCGCCATCCTGGTGGAAGGAACGCCGCAGGAGATCGCCGCGGATCCGCGCGTGCGCGAGGTCTATCTCGGCAAGGGGCACCGCCATGGCTGACACCCTGCTCGCGCTGAAAAGCATCCGCGCCGGCTATGGCGACGCCGTCGTACTCGACAATGTCTCGTTCGAACTCGCCGACAAGGGCAGCCTCGCCATTCTCGGCCGCAACGGCGTCGGCAAGTCGACCTTGCTGCTGACCATCATGGGCTACACCAAGGTCGCGCGCGGCGACGTGTTCTGGCGCGGGCAGACGATCACCAACCTGCCGCCTTACCGGCGGGCGCGCGGCGGCATCGGCTGGGTGGCGCAGGAACGCGAAATCTTTCCCTCATTGTCGGTCGAGGAAAACCTCACCGTCGCCGCGCGGTCCGGCCACTGGACGCTGGAGCGCATCTACGACCTGCTGCCGCGCCTGAAGGAGCGCCGCGGCAACAAGGGCAATCATCTTTCCGGCGGCGAGCAGCAGATGCTGGCGGTCGCCCGCGCGATGATGACCAATCCGGATCTGCTGTTGCTGGATGAGCCGTTCGAGGGTCTGGCGCCGATCATCGTCGAGGAACTGGCCGGCGCCATCCGCCGCATGCTGGCCGAACAGGGCACCGCCTTCATCCTGGTCGAGCAGCATACCGACATCGCGCTGTCGCTGACCCAGCACGCGATCGTGCTGGAGCGCGGCACCATCGCCCACAGCGCGCCCTCCGCCGACCTGGAGAAAGACACCGCAACGCTCGATCGCCTGATCGGATTGCGGGTGGCGGAACCGGAATTGCTGCGGCAGAGATAGCTATGCGTGTCCCGGGCGCAGCGCGATACGAAGTGTCGCGCTGCAGACCCGGGACCTAGAACAGCAAAAATGGGTCCCGGCT
>JAEWCJ010000319.1 GCA_023390695.1 Pseudomonadota bacterium
GGGCCGCGTCGAATTCGCAAAAACAGTCCCCCACCCCCAACCCCTCCCCACCATTCGCTGCGCGAACGGGGGGAGGGGAGCAGCCCCAACTTTCCCCCGGCATAATCCTCTCGCTCGCCTATCCCGACCGCATCGCGCGCAGCCGCGGCAATGGCGGCAGCTTCCTGCTCGTCAATGGGCGCGGTGCCAATGTCGATCCGGCGTCAAATCTCGCACGCGAGCAATTCCTGGCGGTGGCCGAACTCACCGGCACCGCCGCGCAAAGCCGCATCCTGCTGGCGGCGCCGATCACGCTTGCCGAGATCGAGCAACGCTTCGCCGCTCACATCGAACAGCGCGACGACGTCAGCGTCGATCCCGCAAGTCTGAGTTTGCGCGCGCGCAAGAGCCGCCGGCTCGGCGCGGTCGCGCTGTCGGAGCAGATCGTTCAGGTGTCGCCGAACGAAGAGACCGCGCGCAAACTGGCGGATGCGGTCGCCGCCGCAGGATTGCACCGGCTGCCCTGGACGAAAGCGCTGACGCAATGGCGCGACCGGGTAATGTTCCTGCGCAAGGCGGAAGACGACGAATGGCCGGATCTGTCGGACGCTGCGCTCGCCGCAAATGTTGGCGACTGGCTGGCGCCACTGCTGTTCGACAAGACGTCGATTGCGGCATTGTCCGCCGACGAATTGCAGACGGCGATCACCAATCTGCTGCCGTGGAATTTGCGCCGCCGTCTCGACACGGAGGCGCCGACGCATTTCGAGGCGCCGACCGGCACCCGCGCAGCCATCGATTATGAAGCCGAAGCCGGCCCCAGCATTGCCATCCGCGTACAGGAACTTTTTGGTCTCGACCGGCATCCGGCGATTGCGGGCGGGCGGGTGCCGCTGGTGGTGGAATTGTTGTCGCCCGCGCATCGGCCAGTGCAGGTGACGCGCGATCTGCCCGGCTTCTGGCGCGGCAGCTATCAGGCCGTCAAAACCGAAATGAAGGGCCGCTACCCGCGTCATCCCTGGCCGGACGATCCGATCGCCGCGCCCGCCACGCGGCGCGCCAAGCCTCGTGGAACCTGATCGTCATCATGCGAAACTTAATCTTCATCATGATGCGCAGGAGTTGCATAAAATCTTTGATAACTCCTGATTGATATGCAGGCCGTGCGATGGAAAGCTCAGCCACACAATGCGTCGAGGTAATCCGATCTCAGATTGGCGACGCACAGATTGACGTAGGAATGATCGTGGGGGGCGGTCTCGCCGGCCTTGCCGATCTGGTCACACAGGCGATCAACATTCCCTATGCCGAATTGCCCGGATTTCCGTCGCCTGCGGGCGACACGGCCCCGGAACTGGTGATCGGCCTGCTCGGTACGGCGCGCATCGCCGTGTTCCGCGGCCGCAGCAATTACAACGAAGCCGGCGACGTGAATGCGATGCGCGTCCCGATCGAGACGCTCGCGCTCCTCGGCGGCAAGGCCCTGGTGACGATCGGCGCGGCGGGTGCCATCCGGTCGGACATTCCCGCCGGCGGCATCGTGACCATCACCGACCATATCAATCTGACCGGTCTCAATCCTCTGATCGCCGAGCGCGGCCAGCAACGTTTCGTCGATCTGGAAGGCGCCTATGACCGACACCTGCGCGAACGCTTCGCGCTGGCGGCGGGCCAGCTTGGGCGCAAGGCGCATGAGGGCGTCTACATGTTCTTTCCCGGTCCGAGTTTCGAGACGCCGGCGGAAATCCGCGCCGCGCACGCGCTCGGCGCGGACATGGTCGGCATGGCGATCGTGCCGGAAACCGTTCTTGGCCGGCGCTACGGCCTGCGGGTGCTGGCGCTTGCGATGATCACCAATGCCGCGGCCGGATTGCGGCAGGAGATCATGACGCCCGAGGCCCGCATGCGCACCAGCGCCGCTTCGGCGAATACACTGAGCCGGCTGCTCGCCAAGTTCTTTGAACTCTGGGTGGTGGAAAGCCGGATCACGCGGCTGACGTAACGCCGATTGCATCAAAACGGAAAGCGCCGGATCGGGAATCGTTAACGCTGTTGCGGAATTGGCCGCTGCCGACGCCCCGGCATTAGCGGCTTTGACATGCGGTCGTGGTTTCATCGGAGCCGGTGCGGGATGGCTCCGGACTGCGTGAGATGCGTGCGATCATCGTTTTTGCCGGGCTGGTGTTGGCGGTGGCCGGTCTTGTTTCGAACTGGCTCGCAAACAATCCCAGGATGTCTTCCGAGCCGTCCGTGGCTGCGGCGGCGACAACGCAGGCTCCGGCCGTCAGCGGCAATCGCTCGGTGACGATTCCACGCGACCGGCGCGGGCATTTTCAGGTGGAAGCGCGGGTCGACGGGCGGCGCCTCGACTTCATGGTCGACACCGGCGCCTCGGTGATCGCGCTCACCAGCGCGGATGCCAAGCGGCTCGGCATATTTCCATCCTTCAACGACTACAAGGTTCAGGTCCGCACCGCCAACGGCACGGTGAAGGCCGCTGCCGTGACCCTCAACTCGGTCGATGTCGGCGGACTGGTCGTGCGCGATGTGAAGGCGCTGGTGGTACCGGACAATGCGCTCAGCGAGAATCTGCTCGGTCTGTCCTACCTCACCCGCCTGAAGCGCTTTGAATATGCCGACGGCAAATTAATGCTCGAGAATTAGCCTTTATCCCGACATCATTGATCGCAAGATACGCCGCCCGCACGCCTTCGGGCGTGCAACCATTCCCGCCGCAAGCGCTTTAGGCTATTGCTCCCGCCGAATCAGCCCGTCTCCGAGGCCCTGCATGTTTCCCAAGCCCCATCCCTCGCTCGAACCGAACACCTACGCGTATGAATCCGCGCCGATGGTGAAGCCGACGGGCTTCCGCGAATACGACGCGCGCTGGCTGCTCGGCAAAGAAATCAATCTCATGGGTCTGCAGGCGCTCGGCATGGGCCTCGGCACCCTGATCCGGGAAATGGGCGTGCGTCCGGAGATCGTGACCGGTCACGACTTCCGCGGCTATTCGGCGTCGGTGAAACTGGCGCTGGTCTCGGGACTGCTCGCGTCCGGCTGCAAGGTGCATGACATCGGGCTGGCGTTGTCGCCGATGGCGTATTTCGCGCAGTTCGAACTGGACGTGCCCTGCGTGGCGATGGTCACCGCCTCGCACAACGACAATGGCTGGACCGGCGTGAAGATGGGCGCCAACCGGCCGCTCACCTTCGGCCCGGACGAGATGACCCGGCTGAAGGAGATCGTGCTCAATTCGCGCTTCGATCTGAAGGGCGGCGGCGAATATGTCTTCGTCGAGAATTTCCCCTCACGTTACATTGCCGATCTCACCAATCGTCCGAAACTGAAGCGCAGGCTGCGCGCGGTTGTCGCCTGCGGCAACGGCACGGCGGGTGCGTTCGCGCCGAAGATTCTGGAGGCGATCGGCGTCGACGTCGTGCCGCTCGATTGCGAACTCGACCACACCTTCCCGAAATACAATCCCAATCCCGAAGACATGAAGATGCTGCATGCGATGCGCGATGCGGTGCTCGCCTCGAAGGCGGATGTCGGATTCGGTTTCGACGGCGACGGCGACCGCTGCGGCGTCGTGGACAATACCGGTGACGAGATCTTCGCCGACAAGATCGGCGTGATGCTGGCGCGCGACATTTCAGCCCTGCATCCTAATTCGACCTTCGTGGTCGATGTGAAGTCGACCGGTCTGTTTGCCACCGATCCGGTCCTGCTCAAGAATGGCGCGAAGACGGAATACTGGAAGACCGGACATTCCTACATGAAGCGCCGCGTCAACGAGAGTGGTGCGCTGGTCGGCTTCGAGAAGTCCGGGCATTTCTTCTTCAACAAGCCGTTCGGCCGTGGCTATGACGACGGCCTCGTCTCCGCCATCGCGGTCTGCGACATGCTCGACCGCAACCCCGGAAAGAGCATGGCGGATCTGAAGAACGCGCTGCCGAAGACCTGGTCGTCGCCGACCATGTCGCCGCATTGCGACGACGAAAAGAAATACGGCATCGTCGATGCGGTGGTGAAGCATTTCGAGAAAGCGAAGGCGGATGGCGGCAAGGTTGCCGGTCAGCCGATCCGCGATCTCGTCACCGTTAACGGCGTACGTGTCATCACGGATGACGGAACCTGGGGACTCGTGCGAGCCTCATCCAATAAGCCCGAACTGGTTGTGGTCGTGGAGAGCCCCGTCTCCGAAGCGCGCATGCGCGAGATGTTCAAGGC
>JAEWCJ010000339.1 GCA_023390695.1 Pseudomonadota bacterium
ATTTTGCATTACGCCAATCTCGCATCGTCGGCGGGCGGGGTGGAGGCCTTCGTCATCGGCTCGGAGATGAAAGGGCTCACGCGCGTGCGCGCGGCCTCCGGCGTCTATCCGGCGGTGACGCAGCTCGTGTCGCTCGCCGCCGACGTGAAAGCCCTCCTTGGCAGCGGCTGCATCGTCACCTATGCCGCCGACTGGACCGAATACGGCGCGCATGTCGTGGATGACGGTGCGAATGAGGTGCGCTTTCCGCTCGATCCGCTCTGGGCATCGCCGGCGATCGGCGCCGTCGGCATCGACTATTACGCGCCGCTGTCGGACTGGCGCGACACCCACGGCCATCTCGACCGCGCACTGGCGAGTTCGATCCATGATCGCGCCTATCTCACCGGCAATCTGACGGCCGGCGAAGCCTATGACTTTTTCTACGCCGATGCGGCGGCGCGCAACGCGCAGACCCGCACGCCGATCACCGACGGTCTCGGCAAGCCGTGGATCTATCGCCAGAAGGACCTCTGGAATTTCTGGTCGAACGCCCATTACGAGCGCGCCGGCGGCGAAGAGCTGGCCGTGCCGACCGCGTGGACACCGGAGAGCAAGCCGATCTGGCTGACCGAAGCCGGCTGTCCGGCGGTGGACAAGGGCGCCAACCAGCCCAGCATCTTTCCCGATGCAAAATCGGCGAGCGGCGGCTATCCGCATTTTTCCAACGGACGGCGCGACGATCTCATCCAGCGGCGCTATCTGGAGACCGTGCTCGACGCCTTCGCGGAGGACGGCGACCTCAATCCGCCATCCTCATTATATATGGGGCGCATGGTCGATCCGTCCGGCATCCATCTGTGGACCTGGGACGCGCGGCCCTATCCTGTTTTCCCGGCCGCGACCGAGGTGTGGAGCGACGGGCCGAACTGGGATACCGGGCACTGGCTGACCGGCCGGCTCGGCGGCTCGCAACTCGAAGGGCTGGTGTCACACATTCTTTCCGACACCGGATCCGGCATCTGCGATGCGTCGTCGCTGGGCGAAGGACCGGACGGCTATGTCATCGACCGCCCGATGGCGGCGCGCGCGGCGCTCGAGCCGCTGGCGCTGACATATGCCTTCGATGCCATCGAAGGCGAGGGTGTCTTGGCGTTCCGCCCGCGCGGCGGCGAACCGGTGATCGAATTGCACGAAGACGATCTGGTGCTGCCGCGCGAGACGGCGCCCGTGCGTCTGCTGCGCGCGCAGGAGACCGATCTGCCGCGCGAAGTCACGCTCGGCTTCATCGACGCGGGCGGCGATTACCGGCGTGCGGCCGCCGCTTCGCGGCGGCTGGTCGGCGCGGCCTCGCGCGTCGTCCGGCACGATGTCGCGATGGTGACCAACGACGCCGCCGCATCGCGCCGCGCGGATATCTGCCTGCAGGATATCTGGGCCGGGCGGGAAAGCGCCGACTTCGCGGTGCCGCCGAGCCTGTTGCGGCTGATGCCGGGCGACGTGATCGCGCTGACCGTGAAAGCGCGGCGGCGGCTGTTCGAGATCCGCGAGATCGTGGATACGGAAAGCCGCGCCGTGAAGGCGCGCGCGATCGATCCGGAAGTGTTCGATCTGCCGCTGCCTGCGCCGCGCTGGCGCGCGCCGGATCTGCCGCCCGCGGTCGGGCCAGTGCAGGCGCATCTGCTCGATCTGCCGACGCTCGATGCAAGCGAGCCGCCCGTGCTGACGCGCATCGCGATGTTCGCCGATCCCTGGCCGGGGCCGGTGGCGATCTGGTCGTCCGGCGACGGCTTGAGTTTCACGCGCACGGCGCTGGCCCTGGCGCCGTCGATTGTCGGCGTGACGCTGGATGATCTGCCGGCGGGACCGGCAGGCCGCTTCGATCATGCCAACACCATGCGCGTGCAACTGCATGGCGGCGCGCTTGCCGCTGTCTCGGATGCCGCCTTGCTCAACGGCGCCAATGTCGCGGCGGTGCAGCGGCCGGACGGCGCCTGGGAAGTGGTACAATTCGCGCGTGCCGAACTCGTAGCCGAACGCACGTATCTGCTGTCGCGCCTCCTGCGCGGACAGGGCGGCAGCGAAAACGCGATGGGCGACCCATTGCCGGCCGGCGCGCCGTTCGTGCTGCTCGACCAGCATGTGACACCGCTGGTGCGCGGGCGCGATGCGCTCGGGCGCAGCATGCATCTGCGCGTCGTCGCCGCCGCACGCGATCACGGCGATGTCGCTGCTGTCGCCATGACGCTGACGCCGCAGGCGACGGCGCTCAAGCCGCTGTCGCCGGTGCATCTGGCGGCACGGCGCACCGAGGACGGCGTTCTGCTGCGCTGGATCCGGCGCACGCGCATCGACGGCGATTCCTGGGAGACGCAGGAGGTGCCGCTCGGGGAAGCCGCGGAGGCTTACGAGATCGACATTCTCGATGGCGGCATCGTCGTGCGCACGCTGACGGCGTCCACGCCTTCGGTTCTTTATGCGAACGCGGATGAAGCCGCCGATTTCGGATCGGCTCAATCCTCGCTCTCGTTCCGCGTGACGCAGATGTCGGCGAGCGTGGGGCGGGGATACGCATCTGCAGCCATATTGGCTGTTTGATGCTTGCGAGCATTTTTCCGTCGGTCATCGTCCGCGAAAGCGGGCGATCCAGTATCCCCAATGCACACCGCGATTACTGGATGCCCCGCTTTCGCGGGGCATGACAGCGAAGGCCGAGCTTGAACCAACTGCATACTTATCCGCTGTCGGACGATGACGAAAGCATTGCCATGACCACGACCCCCAATCTTTCCCTGCCGTATCTCGAAAGCGGGCAGGCGCAGAAGCATGTCACCCACAACGAAGCGTTGCGCATGCTCGACGCGCTGGTGATGCTCAGCGTGCACGACCGCGATCTTTCCGCGCCGCCGCCGGCACCGGAGGAGGGCGCGCGCTATCTCGTGCAGGCGCCGGGCAGCGGCACCTTTGCCGGCAAGGGCAACGCAATCGCGCATTACGCGGACGGCGGCTGGCTGTTTCATCCGCCGCGCGCGGGCTGGCTCTGCTTCGTTGCGGATGAAGCCGTCCTCCTTGTCTTCGACGGCGAGGCGTGGGTGAATGCCGGCACGCAATCCGGCGGCGGCAGCGCCCTGCAGAACCTGACCCGGCTCGGCATCGGCACCGAGGCCGACGCCGTCAATCCGTTCGCCGCCAAGCTCAACAACGCGCTGTGGGCCGCGCGCCTTGAGGCCGAAGGCGGCGACGGCGACCTGCGTTACAAGATGAACAAGGAGGCCGCGGGCAACACGCTGTCGCTGCTGATGCAGACCGGCTGGTCCGGCCGCGCCGAGCTCGGGCTCACCGGCGACGACGATTTCCATTTCAAGGTCAGCGCGGATGGCGGAACCTGGCGGGACGCCATCGTCATCGACAGGGACAGCGGCGCGGTCAGCTTCCCGCATACGTCGATTGCGGGCGGGCGCGAGACCCTGGCCGCGGACCGCACCTATTATGTGCGGACCGACGGATCGGATTCCAATGACGGCCTCGCCAACACCGCCGGCGGCGCCTTTCTCACCATCCAGAAGGCCATCGACACGGTCGCGGCTGTCGATCTTTCGATCCATCATGTCAACATCCAGGTCGCGGACGGCCCCTACACGGCGCC
>JAEWCJ010000375.1 GCA_023390695.1 Pseudomonadota bacterium
GCGGCATCCAGATCCACCGCGCCGGTCCGGCCGAGCAGTTCGGCGGTGGTCCCGATCGCCAGCACCTCGCCCGCATTCATCGCCACCAGCCAGTCGAAACGCGCGGCCTCCTCCATATAGGCGGTGGCGGTGATCACGCTCATACCGGGGCGGTCCTTGCGGATCCGGTCGATCAGATCCCAGAACTGACGGCGTGAGAGAGGATCGACACCGGTGGTCGGCTCATCGAGGATCAGGAAATCCGGGTCATGGATGAGCGCGCAGCACAGGCCGAGCTTCTGTTTCATGCCGCCCGAGAGCTTTGCCGCCGGACGGTTGCGAAACGGCGACATGCCGGTGGCGGCCAACAGGTCGGTGATGCGCCGCGCACGCTCGACATTGTCGTGGCCGAAAAGGCTGCCGAAGAAATCGAGATTCTCTTCGACCGATAGCGTGGGATAGAGGTTCTTGCCCAGGCCCTGTGGCATATAGGCGATGCGCGGGCAGACCCGCCCCCGGTGCCCGGCATCGCGCATGTCGCCACCCAGAACCGCGACGCGCCCCTCCTGGATCACGCGCGCTCCGGCCAGTAGCGACAACAGGCTGGACTTGCCCACCCCGTCGGGGCCGATCAGTCCGACCATCATGCCGGCGGGAACGTCCAGCGTCACATTGTCCAGCGCCGTGACCTTGCCGTAACGCAGCGTCAGGCCGGCAACTGTCGCTACGGGCGGATGTTCGGCCCCGATCATTTCACGATATTGGCAAGTGTGGCCGGCCAGTCGACCGATGGATCAAGCCGCAGATAGGCCATGCCCGGCAGGCCGGTCTTGACGTATTCGATATAGCGGACAAGCAGTTCCGGGTCGATCCGCGCACGGATGCGGAACATCAGCTTTTCGCGTTCGTCGGCGGTTTCGACCGTCTTGGGGGTGAACTGCGCCACGTCTGCCACATAGCTGACCGTCGCAGGGATCACATAGTCGGGGGCGGCATCCATGACCAGCCGCACTTCGGATCCGACCTGCACCCGCCCGGCCTGCGAGGTGGGCAGGAAGATCGTCATGTAGACGTCGCCCAGATCGACAAGGCTGAGGATACGGCCACCCGAGGCGACGATCTCACCTTCTTCTGCGACGCGGTACTGGATGCGGCCGTCGCGGGGCGAAACCAGCGTCGCGTCGTTGATCGAGGCCGTGATCGAATCGATCGACGCCTGTGCGGCCTCGACCGCAGCCTGGGCGTCCACCACCTGCGCCTGTGCGGAATTGATGCCGGCCTGGGCGGCGGCATCCGAGGCCTCGGCCGAGGCGACACCCGCCTTTGCCTGGCGATCCTGCGCCCGGTCGTCGTCAACCACCTGCTGGGAAGTCGTGTTCGACAGAAGAAGCCGTTCCGAGCGCGCCAGCTTCCGCGCCGCCGCATCCGCCACCGCTTCCGCCTGATCGACTCTGGCTACTGAAGCACGCTTTTCCGCTTCTGCCTTTGCGACCAGGACCTTCGCGGTCTCGACCGCGATTTCAGCCCGGCGCAGCTGTGCCTCGGCCTGCCGTCTCTGGGCGTTGAGCTGGACGATATCCATTTGCACCAGAACAGCGCCAGCCTTGACGAAGTCTCCTTCGGCAGCCGTGATGTCGGCGATGCGTCCCCCAGTCAGGGCCGCGATGTCGATCTCGGTTGCCTCGATCCGCCCGTTCGCACTGACGATGCCGTCGGGCAAGGCCGGTGCCTTCAGTTTGCCCCAAGCAAAATAAGCCGCGACGACCGCGACCGCCAGAATGACCGGGATGAGATACTTCGATCTTTTCTTCACGAACTGGTCCTCAAGTACGGCAATTTATGGCCTCACGTCGCGTTTGAGGGTACCGGGGCAAACTATCTAGCGCAAGCACGCCTCGACGATTGTCTTTGGCAAGGTAGCGGAGTCTTTGCCTCTGGATGGCGATGGCAAGTTTCCGTCTGATGCGACGGTGGCGGGATTAGTTACAGTAAAACTACCACAAGGAAATCCGACCCGACTTGATGCACGTCAATGACCGCATTGAGTGCGGCCTTGACAATAGATAGGCGAAATCGTCGCTATGCGATAGCATCACAGGCAAAATGCGCAGGGAGACGCGCCGGAAGGAGTTTTCAATGACCGAAGAAACGATGCAACGCGACGATCCGGCACAAGAGCTTTCGTCCCGTTTTCCGACTGCATACACGATCCTTTTTCTTCTCATCGTATTTGTCGCCGCTCTGACCTGGATCATTCCCGCTGGCCAATATGACCGCGTGATGAACGAGGAAGTCGGCCGCGAGGTAGCCGTGGTCGGAACCTACCGCGAGGTCGAGCGGAACCCACAGGGCTTCGTCCACGTGATGCTTGCGCCTGTTGCGGGCTTTTACGATCCCGACAGCAACGCGGCGAACGCCATCGACGTCGCGCTTTTCGTGCTGTTCCTTGGCGGGTTTCTGGGCGTCGTGAACGCCACCGGAGCGATAGACACAGGGATCAGGACGGCGATGTCGGCAATGAAGGGACGCGAGATCTGGATGATCCCGATCATGATGTCCCTCTTCGCGCTGGGCGGGACGACCTACGGCATGGCCGAGGAAACGCTGGCCTTTTATGCAATCCTCATCCCGGTAGTGATTGCGGCGGGCTATGACGCGGTGACGGGTGTGGCCATCATCCTGATCGGCGCAGGGATCGGCGTGCTGGGCTCGACCATCAACCCTTTTGCCACGGTCATCGCCTCCAATGCGGCCGGTGTCGCATTCACCGAAGGAATGACCCTCCGCCTGGTGATCCTGCTGGGTGGACTGGTGATCTGCGCGGCCTATGTCATGCGCTATGCGCATCGAATCAAGGCCGATCCCTCACGCTCGGTCGTGGCCGGGCAGGCCGAATCGCATCGCAAAGTGTTCTTGCAGGGCAAGGCCGGCAAGGATGCAGATACTGCCTTGACCGGCACGCAGAAGCTCGTCCTTGTCATCTTCGCCATGACCTTTGCGGTGATGATCTGGGGCGTTGCCGGCCAGGGCTGGTGGATGGCGCAAATGGGAGCATTGTTTCTCGGATCGGCCATCGTTATCGGGCTGGTGGCGCGGATGGGCGAAAAAAAACTTACCGGCAATTTCGTGGACGGTGCGCGTGACCTTCTCGGCGTGGCGCTTGTGATAGGTCTCGCCCGCGGCATCGTCGTCATCATGGACCATGGGCGGATTGCCGACACTATTCTGCATGGCGCCGAGCAAACGCTGGGAGGGCTGGGCGAACTGGCCTTCATCAACCTGATGCTCTGGATCGAGATCGGGATGAGTTTTTTCGTGCCGTCCTCGTCGGGGCTCGCCGTGCTGTCGATGCCGATTCTTGCGCCGCTTGCCGACTTTGCAGGTGTCGGCCGTGATCTAGTGGTGACAGCCTATCAGTCGGCAAACGGCTTGGTAAACCTCATCAACCCCACCTTCGCGGTGGTGATCGGCGGTCTCGCCATCGGCCGTGTGTCATACGACCGCTGGATCGTCTTCATCTGGCCGCTGATGCTGATCCTGTTGGCGTTCATCTCGGTGGTACTTACCCTTGGTGCGCTTCTGTAAGAGAAAGGAAATGCCATGTCTGATCGTACTCTCGGTGTTCACTCCGAAACCGGCAAGTTGCATCAGGTGATTGTGTGCCGCCCCGGCCTTGCCCATCGCCGTCTGACCCCGGACAATTGCCAGGAACTGCTGTTCGACGACGTCTTCTGGGTCAAGCAGGCTCAAAAGGATCACGACGTGTTCTCCTCTGTCATGCGCGAGGAAGGCATCGAAGTGCTGGACGTGAACGACCTGCTGGCCGAAACGCTGGATGTGGCCGAAGGTCGCAAATATGTGCTGGATCACCGCATCAACCGCGATCAGGTCGGCGTCGGCATGCTGTCGGATCTCCGCGCCTGGATGGAGGAACTGCCCGGCGTTAGGCTGGCCGAATACCTGTTGGGCGGGCTGGCCACCAGCGACCTGCCGTTCAAGCCGCATGGCCTGTTCGGTGCTTATCTGGGCTATCAGGGCCTGATCCTGCCGCCGCTGCCCAACGCGCTGTTCACCCGCGACAACTCGGCCTGGATCTACGGCGGCGTATCCGTCAACCCGATGCATTGGCCGGCGCGCCGTCCCGAGACGCTGCTGAACACCGCGATCTACAAGTTTCATCCGAAGTTTGCCGGCAAGGCGGAAATCTACTTCGGAGACCCAGCTGTCGATCATGGGCTGTCGACCGTCGAAGGCGGCGATGTGATGCCGGTCGGCAATGGCGCCGTGCTGGTGGGCATGGGCGAACGGTCCTCGCCGCAGGGCATCGGGCAATTGGCGGTTTCGCTGTTCGAAAAAGGAGCCGCCCATCGGGTTCTGGCTTTCGCCATCCCCAAGTCGCGCGCCGCGATGCATCTTGACACGATCTTCACCCTTTGCGGCGGCAACGTGGTGACGACTTTCAAGGAAGTGGCAGATGAACTGGTCTGTTACGACATAGGCCCCGGCAAGGGCGGAGCGCCGGTGGAATTCCGCCACGATCCGCGTCCAATTTTCGAGATCGTGGCGGAGGTTCTGGGCTACAAGTCGCTGGAACTGGTGCCGACCGGCGGCAACACCGAAGAGGAACGCAAGCGCGAGCAGTGGAATGACGGCAACAACGTGCTCTGCCTGCGTCCCGGCGTGGTCGTCGGCTATGACCGCAACGATGACACCAATGCGGCGTTGAAGGCCGCCGGCATCGAGGTGCGCGCCATTCCCGGCGCCGAACTGGGCCGGGGCCGCGGCGGCAGCCACTGCATGTCCTGTCCCACCATCCGCGACGCAGTTTGAGGAGGCGCACAATGGCTTTCAACCTGAAGAACCGTCATTTCCTGACCCTGCGGGACTTCACCCCGCAGGAGATCGGCTATCTTCTCAAGCTCTCCGCCGATCTGAAGGCCGCGAAATACGCGGGCACCGAGGTTCCGACGCTCAGGGGCAAGGAGATCGCGCTGATCTTCGAGAAGGACAGCACCCGCACCCGCGTCGGCTTCGAGGTGGCGGCGCATGACCAGGGCGCGACCGTGACCTATCTTGGCCCCTCGGGCAATCACATGGGCCACAAGGAGACCGTCAAGGATACCGCCCGGGTGCTGGGCCGTGTCTATGACGCGATCGAGTACCGCGGCTTCGGGCAAGAGGTGGTGCAAACCCTGGCCGACTGGTCCGGCGTGCCGGTCTATAACGGGCTGACGGACGAATTCCACCCGACCCAGATCCTCGCCGATTTCCTGACGATGCAGGAACATGCCGAAAAGCCGTTGCGCGAGGTATCCTATTGCTTCCTCGGCGATGCCCGCAACAATATGGGTGACAGCCTGCTGATCGGCGGTGCCAAGATGGGCATGGATGTGCGGCTTTGCGCCCCTCGGACACTGTGGCCCACGACCGAAGTCCAGGACTATGCAAAGGCCGTCGCAAAAGACACCGGCGCGCGGATCACCCTGACCGATTCCATCGACGAGGGCGTGAAGGGCGTGGATTTCGTCTATACCGATGTCTGGCTTTCGATGGGCGAGGCCAAGGAGAAGTGGGCCGACCGCATCAAGCTGCTGATACCCTATCAGGTCAATGCCGATGTGATGAACAAGACCGGCAACCCGCGCGCCCGTTTCATGCATTGCCTGCCCGCCTTCCACAATACCGAGACGACGGTTGGCCAGCAGATCAAGGACGAGTACGGTCTGGACTGCATGGAAGTGACCGAGGAGGTCTTTGAAGGGCCGGCCTCGATCGTCTTCGATCAGGCCGAGAACCGGCTGCACACGATCAAGGCGGTTCTGGTCGCCACCCTGGGGGGCTGAACATGCTTGTCGTGGCAGCACTTGGCGGGAATGCGCTGCTCCGGCGCGGGGAGCCTCTGACGGCCGAGAACCAGCGGGCCAATGTGCGCCAGGCCGCGCGCGCACTGGCCTGCATCGTCGAGGCCGGGCACAGGCTGGTCATCACGCACGGCAACGGTCCGCAGGTCGGGTTGCTGGCGCTTCAGGGCGCGGCCTACAAGCCGGACGAGGCCTATCCGCTGGATGTGCTCGGGGCCGAAACCGGCGGCATGATCGGCTACATGATCGAACAGGAACTGGAGAACGCACTGGGCCACACGCGGCCTGTCGCCACGCTCCTGACACAGGTGATTGTGGACGCTGACGATCCGGCCTTTCACAAACCCACGAAGTTCATCGGCCCGGTCTATGAACGCAAAGAAGCCGAGGCCCGCGCAAACGCGGCCGGTTGGACCATCGCGCAGGATGGGGACAAGTGGCGCCGCGTCGTGCCCTCGCCCATGCCGAAGGAAATCCCCGACATACGTGTGCTGCAGCTTCTCCTGGATCGGGATGTGATCATTATCTGCACCGGCGGAGGCGGCATTCCGGTGCTGCGGCAGCGCGACGGCAGCATGAGCGGCATCGAGGCGGTGATCGACAAGGACGCCGCCAGCGCGCTTCTCGCGCGCCAGATCGGAGCCGATGCCCTTCTGCTGCTGACCGACGTGGACGCGGTCTATCGCGGTTTCGGCACCCCGACAGAGGCACCGATCGCCACATTGACACCAGACGAGGCACGCGTACTCGATCTTCCCGCCGGGTCGATGGGACCGAAGATGACAGCTGCGGCAGACTTTGCGGATCAGGGTGGGCTGGCGGGTATCGGCCGGCTTGATCAGGCTGTGGAAATTCTGGAACGGCGCGCAGGCACGCGCGTCCAGAATTGACATTGTGGTCTAAAAGGGAGTCTGATCTCAACGTAATAATGAAGGACCGAAGAGGAAATCAAGATCTCCAATCACCAAAGCCTGCCGAGCAGGTGGTAAGGGACGTCGCGCCGAGCGCGACGGCACCTCTTAGCGAGCGACAAGAGACGGATCCTGCTGAACGATTGCGTGCAAGAGCCGGGTTTGGAACCGTGTCGGCAGATGTCTGTCATCGGACAATCGAATGGCACTGGATCAATCCGAATCCCCTCCGCGCGATAATGAGTTCATCGGTGCATGACCATCATTTTTACTTCGTGACTAGCTAATCAAGGCCCTGAACTGTGCTCGGAGGCAGTCAGGATCGCAGCGAAGAGATCCGACCGGTGCAGCATGCCGGCCACCTCGCCGTCGCGCAGCACGGGATAGACACGGTGCGAGCGCGCCAGGAACTCTTCGGCGGCGGAGACAAGGTCGAGATCGACAGTGAGCGCGCGTACCTCCCGGGTCATGAAGTCGGCAACCGCTCCGCCCCATTGCTGGTAGTAGCTGGCGTTCAACATCGGGCGGAAGCAGTCCTTCTCCGTCAGGATACCGACCAGCCCTCCACGATCGTCGATGACCGGCGCCGAGGCCATGCGTTGCCTGGCGAAGGCCGCGACCGCTTCACGGATCGGCATCTCGGGAGACAGGCGCGGAAACTCCGCACGCATGATGTGCTCGACGGTGGTGCCCATGGTCATCGCCGGTTCTCCTCCTTCGCGTGCGGACAGCCGTCGCAGCGCGTTCCGCCGACACAGGCAAGGCCATCGCAACCCCGGCTCGGCGCCCCCCGGCCCATCATCAGGCCAGCGCCGAGGCCGATGGCGGACAGGCAGACGATCAGAATTGCGAGAAGCGCTTCCATCGGCGGACCTCAGGCGAGATGCTTTTCGACCGCGCCGGTCGCAACGCTTCGCAGGCCGACACCGTCGCGGAACAGGAACAGCGCGGCGATATCTCGGTTGCGCGCCAGCTCCGGCCCGGCCTCGCCGGCCGCCATCAGCGCCGTCGCCCAGCCGTCGGCCTCGCGCGCTGAGGCCGTCAGCACGCTCACCGAGGCAAGCGCGCCTTCGACCGGCTCCCGCGTGGCGGGGTCGATGATGTGGCTGTAGCGGCGCGGGCCGATGTTGTAGCCGTTGGCGCGATCGCCCGACGTCGCGACCGCGAGGCTGTCCAGCCGCAGCATGCCGACGAAGCCTTCCGCTTCAGGTCGCGGGTCCTCGATGCCCACCTGCCAGACGCGTCCCGACGGATGCCGTCCACGAGCGGCTAGCTCGCCACCGAAGTCGATCAGGAAGTCGTCGTGGCCGGCATCCAGCAGCAGGTCGGCCATGCGGTCGAGCGCGTGGCCTTTCGCGATGCCGCACAGGTCGAGCGTGAGACCCGGTCTCGTCTTTGCGATGTGGTCGTTGGCCACGGACAGGCCGCGCCAACCTCCGGGCATCGCCTCGCCATGGTCGATCGGCCCGAAACCCCAGCGCGCGACCAGCGGGCCGACCGTCGGGTCGAAGTGGCCGCTGCTGCTCTCGGCGATGATGAGAGCCGAATGCGCCACTTCCGCGACCTCGTCGGCAACGGCCATGTCTCCGGCGCCGGCGTCATTGAAACGGGAAATCACGCTGTCGGCCCGCCACGGTGAGAAGACGAGGTCCAGATCGGCGAGCAGCGCTTCGATGTGAGCCTGCAAGGCGGCGGTTGGCGTGCCTGCCGGCAGCGAAACGCTCCAGCCGGTACCGAACGCGGCTCCGCCGATGCCCGCCAGCGGCGAGACGCCGCGCGCGACGGCGGGAGCCGCGACAC
>JAEWCJ010000451.1 GCA_023390695.1 Pseudomonadota bacterium
TCGGCCGCGCAGAGCCGTTGTACGGCGGCGTCGGCATTCTCCATGCCGGTATAATGCAAAACGATCATGTCAGGCGCACGATTATTCGCGCGCTCGCCGTGATTGGGCGACGGCACGACATCGGCGACCAGAACGCTGTCTGGTTCGAAGACGGGCAATGGCATGGACATGGAAACACAATAGCAAGGGGACGGGTGCCGGGAGAAGAGGTCTCGCCGATGGACTGCCGGAACGGTTACCGCAGCCAGCGTTACCTGACGGCTGCGGTCAAAGACTGCAAGTCATTTACGTCTGCAAGTCATTATCTTCATGCATGCGTTCAATGAATTTTGCGGACTGGTTCGCCCCCGCGAACACGGCTAGCGTCCGACCCGCCGATGTCCACGCTCCGGTTTTCCATGTCGTCGCGCCGTCAGAATCTTGGGTTATTGCTGGGTTTTGTCGGCATCGTGATCTTTGCCGGAACCATGCCCGGCACGCGCTTTGCCAATCAGTTTATCGATCCGTATTTTCTGACCGCCATGCGGGCCATGCTGGCCGGTCTCGGCGGCCTCGTCACACTCGTCATAACCGGCCGCGCCTTCAACAAGGACGCGTGGCCGCCCGCCGCCACTTTCGGACCACTGCTGTTGTGCTCGGTTCTGCTGGTGCTCGGCTTTCCGCTTCTGATGGCGCTGGCGCTGGTCACCGTGCCCGCCGGTCATAGCGGCGTCATTCTCGGCGTGCTGCCATTGGCCACCGCCGTCTCGGCAGCGCTGATCCAGCAGGAACGGCCGAGCAAGGGATTCTGGATCGCTGGCGCAATCGGCGCGCTGCTGGTGATCGGCTTCGCGCTCCATCGCAGCGGCGGAGGAACGATAACCGCCGGCGACGTGCTGACGCTGCTCGCCGTCCCCTGCGCCGCCGTCGGCTATACCTATTCGGCCCGTCTCACCGCCAGCATGCCGGGCTGGGAAGTCATCTCCTGGTGCGTGCTCATCTCGTTGCCGGTGGCGCTGGTGGCGACCGTCATTCTCTGGCCCAGCGATACCACCGGCATTCCGGCCGAGGGCTGGGTGGCGCTGCTCTATCTCGGGCTGATGAGCCAGTTCATCGGCTTTTTCGCCTGGAACGCCGGACTCGCAATGGGCGGCGTCGCACGCGTCGGGCAGATACAATTGCTGATGCCGTTCGTGGTCGTGCTGATGGCGGCAGTGGTCAACCGCGAGAGCATCGACCTCGAGACAGTCCTGTTCGCCGCGGCCGTGGTGCTGACCGTCGCCGTCGGCACCCGCATGCGGGTGAGGTCGAACCCCGCGCCGGCGAAATAAAAGCGTCCGGCATCATTGCCGGACGCTGCATCGTTTCTCTGCAGAAACCTACTTCTTGTAGTTTGCGACGACGGCGGCACCGTCAGTGCCGGCCTTCTTGGTCCAGTCGGCGGTGAGCTGTTCGCCGATCTTCTCGAGACCGCTTTTCAGCGCCGGACTCGGCGGCAGCACTTTCATCTTGTTGGCCTTGAGCTGGTCGAGATACCAGGCGGCCTTCTCCTCGGCGAGTTTCCAGCCGCGGTCCTCGGCGACCGCCGACGCTTTCAGGATCGCCTCCTGCGTCGGCTTGTCGAGCGCATCGAACACCGCCTTGTTGACGAAAGTGACGTTCTTCGGAATCCAGGCCTGCGTGTCGTAGTAATGCGACATGGTCTCCCAGGCCTTGCTGTCATAGCCGGTCGAGCCCGAGGTCATGAACGCGTTGACCACGCCGGTGGCCAGTGCCTGCGGCAGTTCGGCGGCCTGAATGGTGACCGGTTGCGCGCCGACCAGTTCGGCGATGCGCGCAGTGCCGACATTGTAGGCGCGCCACTTCAGCCCCTTCATGTCGTCGAGCGTGTTGATGTCCTTCTTGGCATAGATGCCCTGCGGGCCCCAGGGCACCGCGAACAGCAGCATCAGGCCTTGCGATGCGAGCTTCTTCTCGACCGCCGGCTTGGACGCGAGCCACAGCTTCTTCGCCGCGGGATAGCTGGTGGCGAGGAACGGAATGACGTCGATGCCGAAAATCGGATCTTCGTTTTCGTGCAGCGAGATCAGCACCTCGCCGACCTGCGCCTGCCCGGTCATCACCGCGCGCTTGATGTCCGGCGCCTTGAACAGCGACGCGCCGGCATGGACGGTGATCTGCAGCTTGCCGCCTGTCGCGTCGGCGACATCCTTGCCGAACGCGATGAGATTGACCGTATGCGGATTGTCGGCCGGATAGGCGGCCGGAAGATTCCATTTGGTTTGTGCCAGCGCCGGAACCGCAAGTGTCGAGACGCAGGCGACCGTCACGCAAGCCTTTATCAGCCGTAACATTTGAACACCTCTCTCTAGCCAGGAAACGCCATACGCGGCAGCACCATGACGATATCAGGAAACACCGTGATGATGGCAACCGCCAGAACCAGCAAAAAGAAGAACGGCAAGGAGGCTTTCGCCACCGTGTTGGAATCCCTGCCGCTCATGGTTTGCAGAACGAACAGGTTGAATCCGACCGGCGGCGTGACCTCCGCCATTTCGACCACCAGAACGAGGAAAATGCCGAACCAGATCAGGTCGAACCCGGCCTGCTGGATCATCGGGATGACGATGGCCGTGGTGAGCACGATCATCGATATGCCGTCGAGCGCGGTGCCGAGCAGGATGTACATGAGCGTGAGCACGGCAATCAGCGAATAGGAACTCAGCTCCAGGCCGTTCACCCAGCTCGCCAGGGCCTGCGGGATGCCGGTATAGGCCATCGAGGTGCCCATATAGGACGCGCCGGCGAGGATCAGCAGGATCATGCAATTGACGCGCGTCGCGCCCATCACGCTCGCCCAGAAGGATTGCCAGCTCAGCGAGCCCTGCCACCATGCGATCGCCAGCGACCCCAGCACGCCCCAGGCGGCGCATTCGGTCGCCGTCGCCCATCCCAGCAGCAGCGAGAGAAACACGAACACGATCAGCAGCACGACCGGGATCAGGTTCAGCGACTCTTTCAGCCTCTTGCGGAACGGCATCGGCGGATCGGCCGGCGGCGTGCGGTGCGGATTGAACAGCGACCAGCCGGCGATGTAGCCGGAATACAGAAGCATCACCAAAAGGCCGGGCAGAAACCCGGCCAGGAACACCTGAATGATCGAGACATTGGCCTGCACCGCATAGATCACCATGGTGATCGAGGGCGGAATGAGAATGCCCAGCGTTCCCGCGCCGGCGAGCGAGCCGAGACTCAGGCTCTCGTCATAACCACGCTTCTTCAGTTCCGGCAGCGCGATCTTGGCGACGGTGGCGCAGGTGGCGGCGGACGATCCCGACACCGAGCCGAACACGCCGCAGGCGAGCACGTTCACATGCATCAGGCGTCCGGGCAGCCAGTTCAGCCACGGCGCGAAGCCGCGGAACATCTCCTCCGACAGCCGCGTGCGGAACAGGATTTCACCCATCCAGATGAACAGCGGCAACGCCGCCAGCGACCAGGAGGCGCTGTTGCCCCAGACGGTTGTCGCCAGCACGCTGCCGACGGGAATGCCGCCGCCCGCGAATTGCATGCCGGCCCATCCGGTCGCGAGCAGCGCCACCGCGATCCATACGCCGCCCGCCAGCAGCACGATCAGAAAACCGAACAGGATCGCGGAGGCGGTGAGCAGATCCATGTCAGGTGCTGCCCTGTCTGGTCGCTCGCCTCGCTAAAGCGGAAGGAGAGCGCCGAGATTCGGAGAACCGAGCCGCGTCAACAAGCTCAGCGTAAGAGGGGAGCATTCACACCCCGCTCTGCACGGCACGCTCGACCGCTTCCTCGGCGGTCTGCGGCTTCGGCTTTTCGTAACGCGGTTCGCCCCCGCGCAGGACGTGAATGAGTTCGTCGACAAAGGCGACGAACAGGATGACCAGGCCGCCGCTATAGCCGAGCTGCGGAATCCACAGCGGCACCGCCACCACGCCCTGCGAGATGTCGGAGAATTGCCAGGACTGCCAGGTCATGACCGCAGCATGCCAGGCGAAGAAACCGAGAAAGCCGGTGCCGATCAGCAATACGACGATTTCCGCGTAATGACGCATCGGACCGCTCAGCCGGTCGATCAGCAGTCCGACCCGGATCATCTCGCCATGGCGAAAGGTGTGGGCGAGTCCGAGAAACGCGGTCGCGGCCATGCACCAGGCGACGAAGTCGTCGCCGGCCGGCAGGTTGATGCCGAGCGGGCGCCCCGCCGAAAGGATCATCATCAGGAGAAAGATCGCGATCAGAAAAGCGCCGGCAAGAAAACCCGAAAAGAGGTAGAGCCGGTCGAGAAAGATACGAAGCATGATAAGACTCGAATATCGACCCGGCATGGTCGGACAGCCTATGTAACAACGGCCAATGATGAACGCGAAAGCCAGTGCAATGCAAGATGTGTGGGATTTCTGGATCGATCGCGGCGGTACTTTCACCGATATTGTCGGGCGCAAGCCGGACGGGTCGCTGATTGCCCACAAGTTATTGTCGGAAAATCCGGAGGCCTATCGCGATGCCGCGGTGCAAGGCATCCGCGACCTGCTTGGACTAAAGTCGGGTGAGCCCATTCCGGCCGGGCGTGTCGGCGCCGTGAAAATGGGCACGACCGTCGCCACCAATGCCCTCCTGGAACGCAAGGGCGAGCGCACGCTGCTGGTGACGACGCAGGGATTCCGCGATGCTTTGCGCATCGGCTATCAGGCGCGGCCGAAAATCTTTGCGCGGCAGATCGTCAAGCCGGACATGCTGTTCGAACGCGTCGTCGAGGTGGACGAACGCGTGCGCGCCGACGGCACGGTCGAGCACAAACCCGACCTTGCGAGCGTGCGACAGGATCTCGAAGCCGCACAGCGGGACGGCATCCAGGCGGTGGCGATCGTGTTCATGCACGCCTATCGCTATCCCGAGCATGAGAAAGCCGTCGCTACGCTGGCACGCGATATGGGCTTTGCGCAGGTGCCGGTCACACACGAGGACTCGCCGCTGATCAAGCTGGTGGGACGCGGCGACACCACCGTGGTCGATGCCTATCTGTCGCCGATTTTGCGGCGGTACGTGGCGCAAGTAAGCGAAGAGTTGCAGGGC
>JAEWCJ010000024.1 GCA_023390695.1 Pseudomonadota bacterium
GCTGATGTCCGGCCGGCTTTCTCCACAATGGCGTCCATCGCCAACATCTCCTGTCCTTCCCTGCTTACCAACGCCGCTCGAACCGCTTGCGCAGATAGATTGCCAGCCCATTCATCACGAAAAGAAAACCCAGCAGAACCATGATCGCCGCCGCCGTCTTCGCCTGGAAGGCGATCTCCGGCAGATCCGACCACAGGTAAATCTGAACCGGCAGAACGGTCGCAGCATCGGTGATGCTGGTCGCCGGCTCAACAATGAAGGCAACCATTCCGATCATCAGCAGCGGCGCCGTTTCACCCAGCGCGTGCGCCATTCCGATGATCGTGCCGGTCATGATGCCGGGCATCGCAAGCGGCAAGACATGATGGAAAATGGCCTGCTGGTGCGAGGCGCCGACGCCGAGCGCGGCCTCCCGGATCGACGGGGGAACCGCCTTCAAGGCGGCCCGCGACGCAATGATGATCGTCGGCAGCACAAGCAGTGCCAGCACCAGCCCTCCAACCAGCGGCGCCGAGCGCGGCAGCCCAAGGAAGCCGAGGAAGACCGAAAGACCGAGCAAGCCGAACACAATCGACGGAACCGCCGCCAGATTGTTGATGTTGACTTCAATGATTTCAGTCAGCCAGTTCTTGGGGGCAAATTCCTCAAGGTAGATCGCACCCGCCACGCCGAGCGGCAGACAAAGGGCCAGCGTCACCAACAGGGTCAGCGCCGATCCGATCAATGCGCCGCGAATACCGGCAAGTTCGGCCTCGCGGCTATCCCCGGAGGTGAAGAAGGCCCAGTTGAAGGAGTTCTCCACGAACCCTTTGGCGCGCAGACTTTCGAGCCAGGTCACTTCGCGGTCGCTCACCCGCCGGTTGCTCTCGGGGGTGACGTAGGTCACGACCTGCCAGCTCCCAGGCTGGGCATCGGCCTGCGAGTTCAGCGGAAGCAACACCTCCCCCTTGATGCCTGTCTTGTCGATCTCCGTGGCCTTCACCACGCCGCCATTGATGGCAATCAGCAAACTGGGAAGGCTTGCCGTCAGGAGTTCGCTCCCATCGCGATCGTCGTACCGCGCCTGCAATGCCGCAGCCTCTGCTTCAAGCTGCCTGGCGCGCTGCGTGAAATCCGCGGCCTCCTGATCGGCAGCCTTGATGTTCGCCTCAATCGCTTCCCTGCTCGCACCCTGCGCCTGAGAAAGCGATTTCTCCAACTCCGCTTTCTTGGCCGCAACCTGACTGGCTATGCGGTTGAACCGCTCGGCCTCCTCCCGCTCCACACGGGCGCGAGCCAACAGATAGTTTTTGACGTCCGCCGTGAGCGCCGCGAAATCGTCCGCCGAAGACTGGAGCGACACCTCTCCCGTTGTGCCGCTCACGGTCGCAACGCCGCGGCCTGGCACGCGATCGATGCGCGTCCCGGTTCCCTTGAGATAGAGATCGGCGTCGTCGGACAGCAGGGCCGGAACATTGACCGATTGACCGAGCAATGCGGGATTTGCAACCACGCGATCCCGCAGCGTATCGGCGGCTCCCGACGACAGCAATCCATCCAGAGCACGGCGCTCCGCGCGCGCCGTCACGTTGGGAAATTCCGCACGCAATGCGTCGCGCACCAGCAATTGGAAATCACCTGCCCGGATCACAGCGGGATCGCGCGTTCCGTTCGGGTCAATCTCGGCCGCATCGATCTTGACCGGCAGGATCAACTGATGCTGGGTGAACGCGGGAAGCCCCTTGGAGACGATATCGGTCAATACCGCGGCGACAAACAGCGCCGTAATGACGATGGCCGAAATGCCGTAGAATTTGAAGCGGGTTTCGGCCCGGTATCGCCTGCGGATGCGGGCATGCGCCGCGTCCGAGGTCACATCGAGAGTTCTGAGCACAGGTCCGCTTACGTCAGTCATATTGTTCACGATATCTTTTGACGATCTGCATCGCGATGACGTTGAGCGTCAACGTGAAGAAGAACAGAACGAAACCAAGCGCGAAAGCGGACAATGTCTTGGCGCTATCGAACTCCTGATCGCCGACCAGGATCGTCTTGATCTGCACGGTGAAGGTAGTAACCGCCTCGAGCGGGTTGAAGGTCAGATTCGCGGCAAGGCCGGCGGCCATCACCACGATCATGGTTTCGCCGACGGCGCGGCTGATCGCCAACATGAAGGCGGACACGATCCCCGGCAACGCCGCCGGCAATACGACCTTCTTGATCGTCTCGGATCTGGTCGAGCCCATCGCGTAGGAACCGTCGCGCAGCGATTGCGGCACGGCGTTGATCACGTCGTCGGACAACGAGGAGACAAACGGAATAATCATCATCCCCATGACGATCCCGGCGGCCAACGCGCTTTCGGAAGCAACCTCCAGACCCAGTCCCTGCCCCGTATCCCGCACGAGCGGCGCAAGACTCAAGGCGGCGAAGAAGCCAAGAACGACCGTAGGAATACCGGCCAGAATTTCCAGCAGAGGCTTTGCAAAAGCCCGGAAGCGCGGCGTCGCATATTCGGCCATGTAGATCGCGGCGAACAATCCGACCGGCCCGGCGATCAGCATGGCGATGACCGTAATGAGCAGCGTGCCGGCCACCAGGGGCACAATTCCGAACGCACCGGACGACCCCACCTGATCCGCGCGGATTGCAGTCTGCGGGCTCCATTGCAGCCCGAACAGGAAATCGAGCGGCGACACTTTCTGGAAAAACCGCAGCGTCTCGAAAAGAACGGAAAACAGAATTCCGATCGTGGTCAGAACTGCGACGCAGGCGGCAATAAAGAGCGCCGCCTTGACCGCCCGTTCGACATTGTTGCGCGCGCGAAAGCCGGCGCCCAGCAGCCGAAGACCATAGGACAGACTCAGGAGACCGAAGATCCAGCCGGCGCCGACCAGAACGGTGTTCATCCACGACCGCGAAGATGCATACACCTCCGCTGCGGCCCGCAACGAAGCGCTCACTTCTCCGGAGAATTGGCCATTGGCCAATGCAACGATGTCGCGCAACGCGGCACCGCGGCGAAGATCGTCGTTCAGGATCGACGGATCAAACGCGTGCAGCGCCTGTGTATTGACGAAATAGTCCGCGAGCGGCCGTCCGATGACAAACACGGCCAGCATCGGAAGCAAAACCAGAATGACGACGTAGGCGCCATGATAGACCGGGCGGGAATGAAGCATTTCCGTCTGCCCGGCCGCGGCCGCTCTGGCGCGGCCAAAATAAAAACCGACCAGGACCAGCAGCAGCAATCCAAGGAAATAAATGAGGCTCATGCC
>JAEWCJ010000079.1 GCA_023390695.1 Pseudomonadota bacterium
GACCTGCACCCTGCAGCCCGTCTGGGAAAATGCCGGGACGACCCCGACCAGGAATGGCCGCGGCCATGTGAGCTGGAAATATTTCGAGCGTTCGGTGCCGTCCGATTTCGATTTCTCGGACGTCGACGATCTCGGCAACCGCATCCTCTCCTATGACGGTTATCGCCCGCTGATTGTGGGGCCAAAGGCCGCCGCAATGGCGCCGGTGATCAATATCGAGCCGGCGATGCTGCGGCATGTGCGCGACTTGCAGGGCAAGCTACTGATCTGGGGCTGGGCCGAGTACGACGAGATTTTCCCCGGCGCCCGGCGCCACCGCACCGAGTTCTGCTATCAGGTCGCGGTATCCGGCTCGCCGGCGAGCCATGTCGGCTTCAGCCAATACCACCTGCATAACGGCGTCGACGACGATTGCAGCAAGCAGCCGACGGCGGTGGTGCGCGAGGCCGCCTGACCGGCGGCCCCTGGGCGCCTGTGGCTTCCCATGTCAAACGCTTGAAGTTGCGTCGCTTTTCCTAGTATCTCCCTGCGGCATCGAGCGGAGACCCTGCACGGGGACTCGGGAAAACCGGGTGGGTGCTGTTAGACTGTCCATACTGGCATCCGCCGCGATGCGTCAGTCATGTATGGGCGCAATCCGAGGCGAGGACGCGGAGCCATGTCGCATTCCCATAAGCCATTGATGCTGTCGTCGCGGTTCGCGCCGATGTTCTGGACGCAGTTCTTTTCTGCGTTCAACGACAACTATCTCAAGAACGCCCTGGTGTTCCTGATCCTGTTCCGGATCGGCGCAGACAACACCAGCACGGCGGAGATGCTGATCACGCTGGCCGGCGCCACGTTCATCGCTCCCTATTTCTTCCTGTCGGCGCTGGGTGGCGAAATGGCCGACCGCTTCGACAAGGCCGTCGTCGCGCAGCGCCTGAAGCTGATCGAGATCGGCATCGCCGGCATCGCCGTCGCCGGCTTCGTCTTTCATTCGATCGTGATCCTGTTCGTCGCGCTGTTCGGCTTCGGGGTGATCGGGGCGCTGTTCGGCCCGATCAAATACGGCATCCTGCCCGATCACCTCGAGCGCAGCGAATTGCCGGCCGGCAATGCGCTGGTCGAAGGCGCCACCTTCATTGCGATCCTGCTTGGCACCATTGCTGGCGGTCTGGCCGCGGCCAATGGCGGAGACCCAGCCACCTTCTCCGGCCTGGTGATGGTGTTCGCGCTGCTGTGCTGGGTGTCGAGCCTTCTGATTCCGCGCACCGGCGAGGCCGCTCCCAATCTGCAGATCAACAAGAACATCGCGGTCTCGACCTGGTCGCTGATCCAGCATTTGCGCAGCGACCACCGGCTGTGGTGGGGCGCTCTGGTCACGAGCTGGTTCTGGCTCGCTGGCATTGTCGTTCTGTCGCTGCTGCCGCCGGTGGTGAAAAATCTTGTCGGCGGCAACGAGGAAGCCGTCACCGCCTATCTCGCCATCTTCTCGATTGCGGTCGCGGTCGGCTCCGGTCTCGCTGCCTGGCTGGCAAGCGGGCGCATCATCTTGCTGCCGACGCTGTTCGGCGCGGTGATCCTCGGCACGTCCGCGATTTTCCTGGGCTGGTCGGTTTACGGCGTGCCACCGGCAGAGAGCTTCGTTGGCCCCTCGCAAGTGTTCATGTCGATCCGCGGCATCAATGTCGCTATCGGTCTGATCGGCCTTGCCATTGGCGGCGGCCTCTTCATCGTGCCGGCCTTCGCGGCGGTGCAGGCCTGGGCTGGCGCTGACCGCCGCGCGCGCGTGGTGGCCGGCGTCAACGTGCTCAATGCATTGTTCATGACGGTGGCGACCCTGGTGGTTGCCGGCCTGCAGGCCAACGGCGTTACCAGCCCGCAGCTCTTCATCGGGCTTGGCGTCTGCAATTTCATCGTCGCCGTCATCATCGGCTTCACGATGCCGACTCGGCCGTTCAACGACGCGCTCTCGATCCTGTATCGCTGCTTGTTCCGCGTCGAAGTGAAGGGTCTCGACAATCTCAACAAGATCAAGAGCCCGAATGTCATCATCGCGCTCAATCATGTGAGCTTCCTCGACGCCGGCATCGCCATGTCGCTGCTCGGCCGCGATCCGGTTTTCGCGGTGGATACCGCGATCGCCCAGAAGTGGTGGGTCAAGCCGTTCATGCGGATGACCCGGGCGCTGCCGATCGATCCGCTGAAGCCGATGGCGACCCGCACGCTGATCCATGCGGTGCAGTCGGGCGAAACGCTGATCATCTTCCCGGAAGGGCGGATCACCGTCACCGGCTCGCTGATGAAAGTCTACGACGGCGCCGGTCTGATCGCCGACAAGTCGGACGCCACCATCGTGCCCGTGCATATCGACGGCCTGGAGCGCACGCCGTTCACGCGCCTCAGCAAGGAGCAGGTGGCGCGGCGCTGGTTCCCGAAAGTGAAGGTCACCGTGCTGGAGCCGGTGAAGCTCAATGTCGATCCGGCCCTGCGCGGCCGCAGGCGCCGTCAGGCGGCAGGCGCTGCCCTCTACGACGTCATGTCGAACATGGTCTACCGCACCTTCTCAACCGACCGCACGGTGGTGCAGGCGCTGATCGATGCTGCAGAGCTGCACGGCATCAATCGTATCGCGACCGAAGATCCGGTGACCGGCGAGCTGTCTTACAAGAAGCTGCTGCGCGGCGTGGCTGTGCTTGGCCGCAAGCTGATGCCGCTTGCGGAGGAAGGTAAGACCCTCGGCGTGATGCTGCCGAACGCCAACGGCGCCGCCGTCACGCTGTTCGCGGTGATGTCGGCAGGGCGGGTGCCGGCGATGATCAATTTCACCGCCGGTGCGACCAATATTCTGGCCGGCTGCCGGGCTGCGGGCGTGTCCGTCATCCTCACCTCGCGGGCTTTCATCGAGCGCGGCCGCCTCGAGGCGATGGCCGAGCAACTGCAGAAGGAAGTCTCTCTTATTTATCTCGAAGACATTCGCGCCAAGGTGAATATCTTCGACAAGCTGCGGGTGCTGTTCGGCTACAAGACGCCGCTGGTCGCACGCAAACCCGACGACTGGGCGGCGGTGATGTTCACGTCCGGATCGGAAGGCACGCCGAAAGGCGTGGTGCTGTCCCACCGCAACATTCTCACCAATGCGGCGCAGGCCAAGGCACGCATCGACTTCAACCGCACCGACAAGGTCTTCAACGTGCTGCCGGTGTTTCATTCCTTCGGCATGACCGTCGGCTTGATTCTGCCGGTGGTGTCCGGCGTGCGCATCTTCCTGTATCCCTCGCCGCTGCATTACCGCACGGTTCCGGAACTGATCTACGGCATCATCGCCACCATCATGTTCGGCACCGACACCTTCCTGAACGGTTATGCGCGGGCCGCCAATCCGTATGATTTCCGTTCGATCCGCTATCTGCTTTCGGGCGCCGAACCGGTAAAGGAATCCACCCGCCGCATCTATCTGGAGAAGTTCGGGCTGCGTATTCTCGAGGGCTATGGCGTCACCGAAACCGCGCCGGCGCTGGCGCTCAATACGCCGATGTTCAACAAGTTTGGCACCGTCGGCCGGCTGTTCCCGGGCATGGAGGCGCGGCTGGAAAAGGTCGAGGGCGTCGACGAAGGCGGGCGGCTGCAGGTGAAAGGGCCGAATGTCATGCTCGGCTATCTGCGCGCTGAAAATCCCGGTGTCCTCGAACGCCCGCCGCATGGCTGGCACGATACCGGCGACATCGTCCTGATCGACGATCAGGGCTTCATCAAGATCCAGGGCCGCGCCAAGCGCTTCGCCAAGGTCGGCGGCGAGATGGTCTCGCTCGCCGCGGTGGAAATGGTGGCGGCCGACGAATGGCCGGATGCGGTCTGTGCGGTCGTGGCGGTGCCCGATGCGCGCAAGGGCGAGCGGCTGCTGCTCTATACGCAGAAGAAGGACGCAACGCGTGGAGACATCGCCGCGCTGGTGCGCGCACGCCATCTCTCGGAACTGATGGTGCCGGCGGAAGTGATCTACATGGAGAAGCTTCCAATGCTCGGTTCCGGCAAGGTCGATCTGCTTACCTTGCAGAAAATGGCAAAGGAAAAAGCGGAGACCGCGAAGCCGCGGCCGACCGTATCGGCCTGAGTCAGGCCTGCGCTTGCGGCTGCCGCGCGTCGCGGCCGGCGGCCTTGCGCCGCGGCGTCTTGGCAACGGCTTTGTCCGCTTCGAAGGATCCCAGCAGCTTGCGCAGCAATTGTGCAAGCTGCTGTTGTTCCTTTGCGGTCAGCCGTTTCGAGATTTCGCCGGCGCGCGTCGCGTGTTCGGTCATCGCCTTCCGGGCCAGCGCCGCGCCGTGTCGGGTCAGCGCAATGCGGGTTGCGCGGCCGTCGTCCGGATCGGGACGCCGCTGGGCATAATTCGATCTTTCGGCGCGATCGATCCGGTTGGTCGTCGCGCCTGACGACAGCATGCAGGATTCATAAAGATCGGTCGGGCGCAGCCCGTTCGCATTTCCCGAGCGCTGCAGCGACGCGAGCAGATCGAACATCTCCCAGGTCAACCCGAAGGGCTGCAACCATTGATCCATCGCCTCGCGCAAATGCGCGGAAATACGCAGCACGCGGCCGAGCGTCGCGAGATAGCCGAAATCGAGATCGGGCCGTTCGCGGGCCCACTCTGTAATGACTATATCGATGGCATCCCCGGCCTTGTTTTTGTGCATTGCACGCTTCCCATTTTATCTTGACATGAAGATAATTCGCAATCACGCTGCCGGGCAACTGAATATTGTTTTTCATTGTGCCGGTACGAGTGACAGGAGATTGATATGTCGAGTGGTTTGAATCGCAGGCATCTGATGCAGGGCGTCGCTGCGCTCGGCGCCGCGGGCGTTTTGTCTGGTCGTCGGGCGTTTGCGCAGGAGCCGAAAGCCAAGATCCGCATCGGCGTCGTGCCGCTGATCTCGTCCGGACCGATCTTCGTCGCTCAGGCCAAGGGCTTCTTCGAGAAGGTCAATCTCGACGTGGAGCTGAAGTTCTTCGCCGACGGCGCGCTCGCCATTCCGGCGCTGATCGCAGGCGAGCTCGACGTCACCGTGTCCACGCTCAATGCCGGTCTGTTCAACGCCGTATCGAAAGGCGCGCCCTATAAGCTGATCCTCGATCGCGGCTTGGAAAAGCCGGGTTCGGGTTCGATGACGATCGCCGCCTCCAATGCCATGGTCCAGGCCGGGATGACGGCGGTGGACAAGATGGCCCTGCTCAAGGGCAAGCGCATCGCCATCCAGGCGCCGGGCGGCATCGACCAATATCTGATCGGCCTTGGCGTGCAGCGCGCCGGTCTCGATCCGCGCACCGACGTTACCTGGAATCCGGGTCTCGCCTATCCCGATATCGTCAAGTCGATCGGCGCCGGTCAGGCCGATGTCGCAAACGTTCCGGTGCCGCTTGGCTTCCTGGTCGAGAAGAACAATTTCGGCAAGCTCGTCTTCTCCGGCTACGACATCGAGCCGAACACGCAGCTCGCCTGCTGGGCGATGTCGGAAGCCTATCTGAAGAACAACAAGTCCGCGGCCGTGCGCTTCGCCATGGCGCATACCTATGCCGGACGCGTGTTCAACAAGGCGGCCGCCAGCAAGGATGCCGAGATCGTCAAGATCATTTCCGACGCCACCAAGGTGCCGACCAACCTGATCGAGGCGGCGGCGCCGCGCTGGACCTGGTTCAACGACGACGGCTTGCCGAATGTTGAATCCTGCCTGGCGCAGGGCAAGTTCTGGGGCGAGACCATGAAGATGGTCAGCGGCAAGCCGGTCACGAGAGAGCAACTGTTCGATCTCTCGCCGGCCATCGAAGCCAACGAGCGTCTCTCCAAGAGCAACCCGTTCATCTGATGACCGTGCCATCCGTTGCGATCGACTTCGCGGATGTCGGTCTGACCTTTCCGTCGGCGTCGGGCGAGCCGGTGGTCGCGTTGTCCAACGCCCCCAGCCGGGTGGCGCCGGGCCAGGTCACCGCCATTATCGGCCCGAGCGGCTGCGGCAAGAGCACCTTGCTGCAGATCGCCCGCGGCTTCCTGCAGCCCACGCGCGGCAGCCTGCGTTTCGTGGACCGCGGCGCCGGCGACAGGACGACCGGGCGCCCCGCCATGTCCACGGTCTGGCAGGCCTTCAACCTGTTCCCGTGGCTGACGGTGATGGAGAACGTCACCTTCGGGCTGGAAGTGCGCGGGGTGCCGCGCGCCGAACGCGAGGCGCAGGCGCGCAAGGCGATCGCCTCCGTCGATCTCTCCGGTTTCGAGAACAAGTATCCGCGCCAGCTGTCCGGCGGCATGCGCCAGCGCGTCGGCATCGCCCGCGCCATGGTAATGAAGCCGGATATCCTGCTGCTGGACGAGCCGTTCGGCGCGCTCGATGCGCAGACCCGCCTCGTGCTGCAGGAGCAATTGGCGAAGCTGGTCGAGGACAGCGGGATGACCGCGATCCTGGTCACGCATTCCATCGAGGAGGCCATTCTTCTCGCCGACAATATCATCGTGATGTCGGCGCGGCCGGGCCGCATCGTTTCCGAGATCGCCGTGGATCTGCCGCGGCCGCGCGGTGTCGCCACCACGCATGAGCCCGGCTATCTGCAATTGTTCGATCGCATCTATGGTCTGCTGCGCGACGAAGTCATGCGCGCCATCGTGATCGAGAGTGAGGCATCATGAGCGACCAGCATGCCGTCGCCGGCTCCGCTGCCACCCCGCAAGGCCGGGCCGAGGAGCACGACCAGCCGCGTAAATCCCTGCTCGACGATCCGCGTTTCCTGGGATGGGGCTCGGTGGTGCTTGTTCTGGCCGTGTGGGAGGCCGGCGCGATCCTGACCGGCGTCAACGCGCTGTATCTGCCGCGGCCGAGCCAGATCGTCGTCGCCCTGTTCAACATGTTCCATACCGGCGCTCTGCTGAACGATCTGCTGATGACGCTGTACCGCATCTTTGCCGGCTTCGGCATCGCGCTGGTGGTCGGCACGCTGCTCGGCGTCTGGATCGCGACCTCCGATCGCGTGCGCGCCATCGCGGATATGTGGATCGCCGCGCTCTACCCGCTGCCCAAGGTGACGCTGATCCCGCTGCTGATTATCTGGCTCGGCACCGGCGGGCCGTTCATGCTGACCATCAGCGCGCTCGGCGCCATCTTCCCGATCCTGATCAACACCGTGCTCGGCGTGCGCCAATGCGATCCCGGCCTGGTGCTGGCGGCGCGCGATCTCGGCGCCAGCCACCGGCAGATCATCCGCCGGGTGCTGATCCCGAGCGCCATTCCCTCGATCTTCGCCGGTGTCCGGCTCGGGCTTGGCGTGTCGATCATCCTGGTGGTGGCCGCCGAAATGGTGGTCGGCAAGCTCGGGCTTGGCGCGCGGCTCTATCTCGCCGGCCAGATCCTGGAGACCGAGCAGGTCTTCGCGGTGCTGATCGTGCTCGCCGCCCTCGGAATCGCGGTCACCAAGGCCCAGGACGCCATCGATATCTGGCTCGGCCGCTGGCGCATCGCCTGATCGAGCTTCACCTCGTCTCAAAACAGCATTAATCGGAGAAAGCCATGTCGGGTCAGGGAGACAATCAGCATAAGCTGGAAGTGATCCATCCGTCGCCGGAAGAAGCCTACAAGATGCCGTATGCGCCCGCGATTTCGATCGTCGGGGCCTGCGATCTGATGTTCGTGTCCGGCTGTACGCCGTCGGACCTCTATCATCACCATCCGCATCGCGACGAAGAGCACATCCATCCGCATTCGATCGAGGAGCAGACCACCAAGGCGATGGAATGCATCAAGCTGATCCTCGACCAGGTCGGTGCCAGCTTCCAGGACATCGTCAAGATCACCAAGTACCTGACCGATATGCGCGACGCCGACGGCATGAACAAGGCGATGAAGCCGTTCATGGGCGACTGGCGGCCGGCCAGCACCATGGTCTGCATCAATCAACTCAGTTCGCCGGGCGCGCGCGTCGAGCTTGACGTGGTGGTCGCGGTTCCGAAGAAGAAGTCGAATTGATATCGGCGCTCTGCTAACTTCGCTCCCGCGCAAGGAAAGTGCGGGAGCGAAGCAGTGAAACCTCGGATTGCAGTTGTTGCCGTCGGCGAGATGGGCAGCGGCGTCGGCCGCAGGCTCGTTCAGAACGGATTAACCGTACTGACGTCGCTGACAGGGCGCAGCGCGGCCAGTAAGGCGCGGGCGGCCGGTGCCGGACTTGCGGATGCCTCGGACGAGGAACTCGCCGCCTGCGACATCTTTCTGTCCATTGTGCCGCCAAAAGACGCGCTGGGTCTTGCCGAACGCCTGAAGCCCGCGCTGGAGCGGGCCAGCCGTAAACCTCTTTATGTCGACTGCAACGCCGTTTCACCGGAAACGGTAAAGCAGATCGCCGCCGTGATCGGCGTGACCGGCGCCCGCTTTGCCGATGCCGGCATTATCGGCCCGCCGCCCGGCAGCGCCCGCCCCACCACGTTCTACGCGTCCGGCGGTGCTGCGGCGGAATTCGCCGCTCTCTCCGATTATGGATTGACGATCCGCGTCCTCGATGCGCCGGTTGGCGCCGCCTCGGCCCTGAAGATGTCCTATGCGGGCTTGACCAAGGGTTTCACCGCGCTCGGCGCCGCGATGATCCTGAGCGCATCGCAGGCCGGCGTCGCCGAGGCGCTCACGCGCGAACTGGCGGCGAGCCAGCCACCTTTCCTGGCCTTTCTCCAGCGCACTGTCCCCGACATGTTTCCCAAGGCTTATCGCTGGATCGGGGAGATGGAGGAAATCGCCGCCTTCGCCGGCGAGGCGCCGGCCGGCAATGACATCTATCGGGGCGTCGCCGATTTCTATCGGCGCGTGGCGGAGAGTGCTGCGGGTGATGAGGACGCGGAGAAGGAGCTCGCTGCGTTGCGTGAATTCTGTGCCTCGCTTGCCACGGCTGCGGCCCGCAAACAGGCGTGAGTCTTGTGCTTTATTTTGAGTGAATCGATGGCGCCGGCTTTTCAGCAAGGCGCCGTCACACGCTCTCTGCGCCGGCCATCGATAAAGCCAATGTTTCCGGCCTTTTCCTGAAGGTCGTGTCGGTCGTTTAAGGTTAAGCATGCGTTTCTGCGCGCGTGACAATTTTTTATAAACGACGACGATTCAATCTCTCTTCAGCATAGGCGCAGAAGCGTTTTCCGCTTCACCAATTCAACACGACCGCCCATCGATAGTGCGTGTAACAACTACGCTGCATCGGATTTGGAATCGGGACAGGCGTCGTGCGGAAGTCGACATTCGTGATGATTGCGTTTGCCGTGGTGTTCGGCCTGCTCGCGGTTTTTGTCGCGCAGAGCTGGCTGAACAACGCCGCCGCCAATCGTCTGAAAAATCTGGAGGCGAAGAAGCCCGAGACGCCGACCCGCACCATCGTCGTCGCCACCGAGCGCCTGCAATACGGCACCGAGCTGGCGGCAAATCATCTGCGGGAAATCGCCTGGCCGGCCGACGCGCTGCCCAATGGCGCGTTCGCGAAAATCCAGGACATGCTGAGCACGGGCAAGCGCGTGGTGCTGTCGCCGATCGAGCCCAATGAACCGGTTCTCGCTCTGAAGATCACCGGCCCCGGCCAGCGCGCGTCGCTGTCGGCTCTGGTCGGCGAGGGAATGAAGGCGGTCACCGTGCGCGTCAACGATGTCGAAGGCGTCGGCGGTTTCGTGCTGCCCGGCGACCGCGTTGACGTCGTGCTGACGCGGCAGATCGACAAGGGCAATGCGACGACCGAAGTGGTGCTGCAGAATGCGCGCGTGCTTGCGGTCGATCAGAGCGCCGACGAGCGCAGTTCCAAGCCTTCCGTCGCCAAGGCGGTGACGCTCGAAGTCGATACGGTCGCCGCGCAGAAAGTGTGGCTTGCCGCATCGGTCGGGAATCTGTCGCTGCTGCTGCGCAAGGCGGGCGAGACCATGCCGGAAAGCACGCGGCGCGTGACGCTGGACGATCTCAGCAAGCCGGCGCGGGTGATGCAGCGGCGCGACGCGAGCGTGACCAGTATCGTGGTTCAACGGGGCGCAAACAGACACGAATATCAGGTGCCGGTAGAGGGCACCGACGGCCGCCGGTCCGCTTCGGGGGAAGACGGATCGGGGCGCCGTTAGGACAGGGGCAATCGGGGGAGTGCTGTGATGAAATTCACATGTGAAATGCCGCAGAAGCGGCAGGCGGACCGGGCCGGCGGCCGGCGGCGTTCGCGGACATTTCGTGCGATTGCCGTCGGTGTGGCGGTGCTGATGATGGAGCCCGTGCTCCCCGTCGGACTCGGTGTTGCGATGGCGCAGCGTCTGGTGCAGATCAACGCCGCCAAGAAGACATCGCTGCTGACCGTTGCGATCGGCAAGACCGAAGATGTGCGCACCGATGCCAGCTTCGTCGAACTCGTGGTCGGCGATCCCGAAATCGCCGATGTCGCGCCGCTGACCGACAAGTCGCTGTCGATCCTCGGGCGGAAGAGCGGCACGACCCGCGTCTCCGCCTATGGCGAGGGCAAGAAGCTGATCGGCATTTTCGACGTGGAAGTCACGCAGGACACCTCGATGGTCTCCAGCGTGCTGAAGCGCCGCTTTCCGCACGACAACATCAAGGTCGCGGCCGTCAACGGCCGGTTGATCCTGTCGGGCAATGTCAACGACGCGGCCACCGTCGACAAGGTGATGACGCTCGTCCGGCAGTTTGATTCCAACGCGATCAATTCGATGGCGGTGACCGCGCCGCAGCAGGTCATGCTCGAAGTGCGCTTCATCGAGGTGAACCGCAAGGCCGGCCGCGATCTCGGCGTGCAGTGGAACACCTATTCGAACAACGGCAAATTCCTCGGCAATATCGGCAACCGCGTTGAGGCCCCCGGCCTGCCGATCCTGGAAGGCGCCACCGTGGCGGCCGGCGTGCTGTCGGGTGCGGCGCCGTTCGGTTTCATGATCGGCAAGCTGATCGCCAACGGTCTGCGCGCCGACGTGCTCATCAACGCGCTCGAACAGAAAGGCATGGCGCGCTCGCTGGCCGAGCCCAATCTGGTGGCGTTGTCCGGCGACACCGCGAGCTTCCTGGCCGGCGGCGAGTTTCCGGTGCCGGTGCCCGGCTCGCTCGGCACGGTGTCGATCGAATACAAGCGGTATGGCGTCGGCCTCGCCTTCACGCCGACCGTGCTGGCGGATGGCCTGGTCAATCTCAAGATCGAGCCGGAAGTCAGCCAGCTCGACATGTCGAATCCGGTGCAGGTGGCGGGCATTTCGGTGCCGCCGCTGATCGTGCGGCGCGCGTCGACGACGGTGGAACTGCGCGACGGACAGAGCTTCGTGATCGGCGGCCTGCTGCAGAGCCAGGGGCAGACCGCCATGCAGCAATTGCCATGGCTGGGCGACGTGCCGATCCTCGGCGCGCTGTTCGCGAGCCGCTCCTATCAGAAGAACGAGACCGATCTCGCCATCATCGTCACCCCGCGCCTGGTGCGTCCGGCCCGGCCCGGCGACGTCCTGCGCACGCCGCTCGACGATTCCCTGCCGCCGAACGACGTCGATCTGTTCCTGATGGGCAAGCCGGAAATTCCGCGCAAGGTCGCCAAATACGAGGCCGGGACCGAGCGCGAATTGACCGGTCACATGCTCGACATGCCGCGCTTCGGCACGGTCTCGGTGAAGGAGGTGGGCCATGTCCTCACGGTCAAGAACTGACATGCGGTGGCTTGTCGGCGCGTTCCTGCTCGCGACCGCGCTGCCCGGCTGTTCCGATCTCTATTTCGACCGCCGGGAAACCATCGTGCCTCATGCGGGCAATGCGATGGCCACCAACCGGGTGACCCATATGGTCGACCCCTGGCCGCCGGCCAGCGCCAACCGCAACATTGCCTTCAATGGCGAGGTCATGCAGGGCGCCGTGGAACGCTATCGCGAAGGCCGCGTGATCCCGCCGGTCAACGCCACCACCAGCTCCGCCGCCTATGCGCGCGCGCAGGCAACTGCGGCCACTGCGTCAAGGGCTTCGCGCGCCGCCACCGCGACTTCGTCCAGTCAGCCGTCCGGCTGGGCGGCGTCCAGTCAGAATTCCAGTCAGGCTCAATCGCAGCCGCAAACGCCGCCACCGCCGGCGCAATTCTCCGACGCGCCGCCGCCCGGCGAAACCAGGTAACGGACAATCGTCATGCGTCTCGGCCGTACAACATCGGACGACAGCAAGGCCCAGGTGGTCCTGCTGACGGTGGATTCCGAGCTTGAACAGTCGGTGCGCGCGACCTTCAGCGCCAGCCAGCAGATCGAGCTGCAGGTTGTGGCGTCGACAATCGCCGCCGCCGCGGACAAGATCGATCCGCAGAGCGCAACCGTGATCCTCGTCGACCTCGACGTCACCAGCCCCGACGACATGGCGGCGCTGCAACGTCTGATGCTGCGCATCGGGCATTGGCCGCCGGTCATTGTGGTGACGCGGAATTTCGATGCCGGCGCGGCCCGCACCTTGCTGCAGATGCGGGTGGCGGATTGCCTCGTGAAGCCGGTCCCGCCGATCGAGCTGGTCCGCACCTGCGCGCGCGTCACCCAGCCCGCCGCCTCGGAACAGGCGGAGGCGCAGATCCATACATTCCTGCCCGCGGTCGGCGGTGCCGGCGTCACCACGCTGGCAATTCAGTCGGCGATGCTGCTGCTCAGCAACGGCCAGAAGCGGCGGACCTCGACCTGCCTCGTCGATCTCAATTTCCAGCACGGCGCCTGCGCCGATTATCTCGATCTCGAGCCGCGGCTTGATCTGTCGGAGGTCGAACCGCGTCCGGAGCGGCTCGACCGGCAATTGCTCGAGGTGATGACGAGTTACCACGCCTCCGGTCTTGCCGTGATCGCCGCGCCCAACAAGCCCGCGGAAATGCGTTCGTTCGATCCTGACGTGGTCACGCGCCTGCTCGATCTCGTTGCCTCCAATTTCGAGAACGTCGTCATCGACATGCCGCGCACCTGGTTCTCCTGGACCGATAGCGTGCTGCTCGGCTCCAACCGGCTCTACATCGTCAGCGAGATGACGGTGCCGAGCCTGAAATATACGCGCAAGCTGGTCGCGGCGATCCGCGAGCGTATGGCCGAAGGGCCGCAGCCGCAGGTCATCGTGAACCGCTTTGAAGAGCGGCTGTTCGTGCCGGGCGTGAAGAAGACCGACATCGAACAGGCGCTGGGCGGGGATTTCTCGGCGGCGATCCCGAATATCTATCGGCTGGTGCGCGAAGCGATCGATCGCGGTGTGCCGCTCGATGAGGTTAAGCCCGGCAACAAGATCTCGCGTGAACTGAAAAGGCTGGTTCTCGCCCCCGCCAAGGCCGCGCCGGCAGCGGCGGACGGCAAAGCAAGGCTTGCCACCATGTCGGCCGCCCGCTGACGCATCGTGAGCCTGGACGCATGAGCCGCTTTCAATCCATGGCCGGTCGATTTTCTCATCTTCGCGGTGCGCCGCCCGAACAGCCGGCGGCTGTCGTGGACGAGCGCGCGCCGGCGGAAAGCCCGCCGGTGTGGCAGGCTCTGCCCGAGCTCGATGCTCAGGGGCTGACCTCTCTGCAGCCCGATCCGGTGCCGGATCTGCCGGTTGCGCCCTCCAATCCGCTGCTCACGGAAAAGCTGCTCGACGCCAAGGTGCGGCTGCACCGCCGGCTGATCGAGGAGATCAATCTGCAGGCGCTGGAAAAGCTCCCCGAAGCGGAGATGCGCGCGCATGTGCAGAAGCTGGTCGGCCAGTATGTGGTCAACGAACGGCTGGCGCTGAACACGAAAGAACTGAACGATTTCGTTTCCGAGATCATCGACGAGATGACCGGGCTGGGCCCGATCGAGCCGCTGCTGAAGGATCCGACCATCAGCGACATCCTGATCAACGGCCATGAATGCGTCTATGTCGAGCGCGGCGGCATGCTGGAGCCGACCCAGGTGCGCTTCAAGGACGAGCAGCATCTGGTCCGCATCGTCAACAAGATCGTATCCGCCGTCGGCCGCCGGGTCGATGAATCGCATCCCATGTGCGACGCGCGCCTGCTCGATGGCAGCCGCGTCAACGTCGCGGTGCGGCCGATCGCCGTGGACGGGCCGCTGGTATCGATCCGAAAATTCTCCAAGCGGCCGTTCAACCTGAACAAGCTGGTTGAGATCGGCGCGATCCGGCCGCAGATGGCGGAATTGCTGGCCGCTGCCGTGAAGGCGCGTGTGACGCTGATCATTTCCGGCGGCACCGGCTCCGGCAAGACCACGATGCTCAACGCGCTCTCGGCGTTCATTTCCGAGAAGGAGCGCCTGCTCACGATCGAGGACGCGGCCGAACTGCAATTGCAGCAGCCGCATGTTGGCCGCATGGAGACGCGCCCCCCGAATACCGAAGGCAAGGGCGAGATCCGCCAGCGCGAACTGGTCAAGAACGCGCTGCGCATGCGCCCCGACCGCATCATCCTCGGCGAGTGCCGCGGCGAGGAAGCCTTCGACATGCTGCAGGCGATGAATACCGGCCACGACGGGTCGATGGCCACCATTCACGCCAACAATCCGCGCGAAGCGATCTCGCGTCTGGAGCAGATGATCGGCATGGCCGGCCTGCCGATGACTATCGCTTCGACGCGCGGACAGATCGC
>JAEWCJ010000134.1 GCA_023390695.1 Pseudomonadota bacterium
GCCGACGAGCCGACCGGAAACCTCGATGAGACGACCGGCAAACAGGTGATCGATTTGCTGTTCGCCGGTCACCGGACCCGCGGAACAACTCTGGTGCTGGTCACGCACGATCCCGGCCTCGCTGCGCGCTGCGACCGGGTCGTGCGGCTGCGTTCGGGCCGCCTCGACGACACGCCGACCAGCAAGGCAGCGCACGCATGAGCGCCATCGAAACTCCGCGCCCACCGCGTTTCCTGCCGCTGCGTTTCGCTCTGCGTGAATTGCGCGGCGGACTTCGCGGCTTCTATGTGTTCATCGCCTGCATCGCGCTCGGCGTCATGGCGATCGCCGGCGTCGGCTCCTTCTCCGAAAGCCTCTCCGGCGGACTTGTTCGCGAAGGCCGCACGATTCTGGGCGGCGATGTCGCATTCTCGCTGATCCAGCGCGAAGCCAGTGCCGATGAACGCGCCTTCCTGGCCAGCCGTGGGCGGCTCTCGACGGCGGCCACCATGCGCGCCATGGCGCGCGCCACCGGCGAGCGGAACGCATTGGTCGAGGTCAAGGCAGTCGACGATGCCTATCCGCTTTACGGACAGGTCGCCTTCGATCCGATCATGCCGCTCGGCGAGGCGCTGGCCGAACGCAACGGCGTGTTCGGCGCAGCCGCCGATCCGGCTTTGCTGGTGCGGCTGGATCTGAAACCCGGCGAACAGATCACCATCGGAAATGCCCGCATCGAAATTCGCGCCGCGATCCGGACCGAGCCCGACAAACTGGCCGGCGGCATCGGCTTCGGCCCGCGTCTGCTTCTGAGCGAGACGGCTTTGCGCGCCACCGGCCTGCTGCAGCCGGGCAGCCTCGTGCGCTGGCATTATCGCCTGCGCCTTCCCGACAATGACGCCAGCGACGGGGCCACAAACGCCTTGGTCGCTGCCGCTGAACGGCAATTGCCGGACGCCGGCTGGGATGTCCGCACCCGCAACAACGCCTCGCCGCAACTCGAACGCAATGTTGAACGCTTCACCCAATTCCTGACCCTGGTCGGTCTCACAGCCTTGCTGGTCGGCGGCGTCGGCGTGGCCAATGCCGTGAATGGGCATCTTGACCGCAAGCGCGACAGTATTGCGGCTATGAAAGCGCTCGGCGCCACCGGCGGTCGCATCTTCTCGCTGTATCTGACGCAGGTGTTGCTGCTCTCGGCCGCCGGCGCGGTCATCGGTTTGGCGCTGGGCGCCGCGCTGCCCTTCATCATTGCGCATCTGTTCGGCGGCATTCTGCCGCTTCCGATCCAACCGGCACTGCAACCGGCCGAGCTCGGCCTAGCATTGCTGTACGGCCTGATGACCGCACTGGCTTTTGCCATGTGGCCGCTCGGCCGCGCGCACGACATCCCGGTATCGGCACTGTTTCGCGACGAAGTCGCGTCCGATCATCGCTGGCCGCGGAAAATCTATGTCGTGGCAACCGCTGGCGTCGCCATCCTGCTCGCCACGCTCGCCATTCTGCTCGCCTTCGATCGCCGCATCGCCGCGATTTTCGTCGCGTCCGCCGCCGTGACCTTTGTCGCCCTGCGTCTGATCGCGGGGCTCATCATGTGGATCGCGAGACGGTTGCCGCGCGCGCGGATCACCGTGCTGCGGCTTGCCATTGCGAACATCCACCGCACCGGCGCTCTCACTCCCACCGTCGTCCTGTCTTTGGGACTCGGCGTCGCTCTGCTCGTCACCGTCATTCAGATCGACGGCAATCTGAGCCGCCAGTTCGCCCAGGCGCTGCCCGACAAGTCGCCGGCCTTCTATTTCGTCGATATCCAGTCGGCCGACGCCGAATCCTTCGATGCTTTCGTGAAGGCGCGCGCCGCCGACGCGACGCTCGAGCGCGTGCCGATGCTGCGCGGGCGCATTGTCGCCGCCAACGGCGTCAAGGCGGAAGAACTGAAAGCGCCGCCGAACGCCGCCTGGGTTCTGCAGAGCGACCGCGGCATCACCTATACCGGCACCGTCCCCGCTGGCTCGCGCGTGGTCGAAGGCACATGGTGGGGGCCGGACTATCAAGGGCCCCCGCTCCTGTCGTTCGAAAAGCGGGTGGCCGACGGCCTCGGGCTGAAAATCGGCGATCCTATCACCGTGAATGTCCTCGGCCGCAACATCACCGCCACCATCGCCAATCTGCGGGAGGTCGACTGGCAGAATCTCGGCATCAACTTTGTCCTCGTCTATTCGCCCGGCGCATTTCGCGGTGCGCCGCATACGCACATTGCGACGCTGACCTACCCGCGCGAATCGACCCTGCAGGAGGAAACCGCCCTGCTGAAAGACATCGCCCGCGACTTTCCGTCGGTGACCACGGTGCGGGTCAAGGATGCCCTCGATGCGGTCGGTGCGGTGGTTTCGAATCTGATCTTGGCGATCCGCGGTGCCAGTGTGGTGACATTGCTGGCGGCGGCGCTGGTTCTGGCCGGCGCGCTGGCGGCCAGCCACCACAGCCGGGTCTATGACGCCGTCATCCTGAAAACGCTGGGCGCGACCCGCGCACGGCTGATTGCCGCTTACGGTCTCGAATATGCCTTGCTGGGCGCAGCTACCGCATTGTTCGGCGTCCTCGCCGGATCCCTGGCGGCGTGGATGGTGGTCAGCAAGGTCATGAATCTGACCTATGTCTGGCTGCCGGTGCCTGCCTTGATTGCGGCGGGCGCCGCCCTTGTTGTCACAATCGTGTTCGGATTGATCGGCACCTATGGAGCGCTCGGGCAAAAACCCGCAACGGTACTGAGGAACCTGTAGAATTTGCGACATTCAGCCGCGCGGCCGGTGCGACACTGCGACGTTCGGGCTGGATTATTTTTACCGTAATCGCGTGTAACGTTCTTCGCAACGTCCCGGATATGACCTATAGCGGCGCGTCCGGGTTGTTTGGGCGACAACAATTCAAAAACAGGAGTTCGGCGATGTCGGACTTGAATCGTGATGCAATGATCAACCGTTACGGCCGCGCGGCCGGCACCGCCACGGCGGATGTCGATCAGGGCCTGCGGGCCTACATGCTTCACATCTACAATTACATGGTGCTCGGGCTTGCGATCACCGGCTTCGCCGCGCTTGGCATTTACATGCTGTCGATGACGGGAGACGTGTCGGCCGCCGCCAAGGTCCTGCGCAACGGCGTCGAGGTCCCCGCGCAGATTCGCGGCGGCGTGTTCCTGACCCCGCTCGGCTATGCGCTGTTCGCCAGCCCGCTGAAATGGGCCGTGATCCTGGCGCCGCTTGCCATGGTGTTCGTGCTGAGCTTTGGCATCCAGCGCCTGCGCCCGCAAGTTGCCCAACTGCTGTTCTGGGGCTTCTCGGCGCTGATCGGGCTTTCGCTGGCCTCGATCTTCATGGTCTACACCCAGACCTCGATCGTGCGGGTGTTCTTCATCACCGCCGCTTCGTTCGGGGCACTGAGCCTGTGGGGTTACACCACCCAGCGCGATCTGTCCGGCATGGGCTCGTTCCTGATCATGGGCCTGTTCGGCGTGATCATCGCCATGCTGGTCAATCTGTTCCTGCAGAGCTCGGCGCTGCAGTTCATCGTGTCGGTGGTCGGCGTGCTGGTCTTTGCCGGACTGACCGCCTACGACACCCAGCGCCTGAAAAGCGAGTATATGTACGGCGCCCTGGACGGCGAAACCGCCGAGCGCTCCGCCATCATGGGCGCCCTGTCGCTGTATCTGAACTTCATCAACCTGTTCACCCTGCTTCTGCAATTGCTGGGGCAGCGTGAGGAATAGGCCGCTACAGGTAGGCCGCGAATTGAAAAGCCCCGGCTCGTCCGGGGCTTTTTGTTTAACATGACGGCTTGAATATCCCCCTCCGGGGAACCCGGCGCTGGAAAATCGCCTGGTCCATATCTACATTTCCGCCATCGGCAACCGGGCCGTCCGTCCCGGGCTGAACTGATCCGGCAGCGTCCGGGGCTTGGAGAGGAAACTTCGATGTCTGACTTTGACCGGAATGTCGCGGCCGCTCGCAGCGGCTATGCCGACCGCGCCGCCGCCATCGACGCCGGCCTGCGCGCGCACATGATCCGCGTCTACAATTACATGGCGGCGGCAGTGGCGCTCACCGGCGTTGTCGCCTTTTTCACCTTCCAGCTCTCGGCCGTCACCAACGAGGCCGGCGCGATCGTCGGGCTGACCCCGCTCGGACAGGCGCTGTTCGGAAGCTGGCTGATGTGGGTGGTGATGCTCGCGCCGCTGGCATTGGTCTTCTTCCTCAGCTTCCGCATCCACACGCTGGAGGCCGGTACCGCGCGCCTGCTGTTCTTCGTCTATGCTGGCATCCTCGGCATCTCGCTGGCGACGATCTTCCTCGCCTTCACGGCGACGTCGATCACGCGCGTGTTCTTCATCTCGGCGGCCGCCTTCGGCGCGTTGAGCCTGTACGGTTACACGACACAGCGCGATTTGTCGGCCTTTGGCTCGTTCCTGATCATGGGTCTGTTCGGCGTCATCATCGCGATGCTGGTCAACCTGTTCCTGCAGAGCTCGGCGCTGGAATTCGCCATCTCGGTCGTCGGCGTGCTGGTCTTTGCCGGCCTCACCGCCTGGGACACCCAGAAGATCAAGGAGATGTACAGCGCCTCCGATGACGGCACCGTCGCCGGCCGCAAGGCGGTGATGGGCGCCTTGGCGCTCTACCTCGACTTCATCAACCTGTTCCTGATGCTGCTGCGGCTCTTCGGCGACCGCCGCTGATTCGCTGCCGATCCACCGCTTGGAACGCCCCGGTAACGCCGGGGCGTTTTTCTTTGCTAGACTGGCGCGGTTTCTTCGCCACCCAAGCCAGCATCCCATGACGATCCCGATCCGGCCGGCGACTGCGGCCGACATTCCCGCCATCACCGCCATTTACGCCCATGCCGTCCGGCACGGCACCGCCTCGTTCGAGATCGAAGCGCCGGACGAGACCGAAATGGCGCGCCGTCAAGCCGTCCTGCTGGCAGGAGGATATCCTTACCTGGTCGCCGAAAACGGCTCCCATATTGCCGGTTACGCCTATGCCGGTCCCTACCGGGCCCGTCTGGCCTATCGCTGGAGCGTGGAGGACAGCGTTTACGTCGATCCAAACAGTCATCGCCGCGGCGTTGGGCGGGCTCTGCTGGAACGCCTTATCGCGGAAGCGACGCAGCGCAGTTTTCGGCAGATGATCGCCGTCATCGGCGATTCCGCCCAGACCTCATCGATCGAGCTGCACCGGACGCTCGGCTTCCGCACGATCGGCACCATCGAGAATGTCGGCTATAAATTCGACCGCTGGCTCGACACCGTTCTCATGCAGCGCGACCTGGGGCCGGGGGCGGCCACCCGACCGCTCTCCTAGTTCGTTACCAGGCTCAGCGATTTGTCGAGCACGCGCAAAACCCGGTCGAGTTCGTGACCGCGCCGCATGATCAGCCCCGTCGCCGAGATCACGCTGTAGGCGCCCTGACGGCGCGCCAGTTTCGGATCTTTCTCGATGCGGTAGATGGGCACTTCCGAGGAGCGCCTGAAGATCGAGAACACGGCACGGTCCTTGAGAAAATCTATGGCGTAATCCCGCCATTCACCTGCGGCGACCATCCGTCCATACAGCCGCAAGATCCGGTCCAGCTCAAGCCTGTTGAATGTCACCCGATCTGCGGGAACGGGCCGAGGACCCGAGGCCTCGGCCCCGCGAAGCGCGCTGGGCTCAGTCTCGCCGGGCGTAAAATTCATACGGCGCCTCCTATATCCAAATGCATGATCGCCCTGACGGACAGCGACCGCAAGCGCATCACGTCACAATCCGCAAAAGGTTAAAAATTTCAAGGAAATCGCAAGGCAGGCTTCCAGGCGGTCAGCCCTCACGCCTTCGTTAGGCGAAACATAATAAGGCCCAATTTCGGTCCCGCGCTTGCCCCTATGCCCTGCAAAATAGACCACTTAAGGCCCGGTCCGGAGAGTTCCGGATTCCTCAGCCCCCCAGCCCCCCGGGGCTCATACGGACCGGGCCAAAGTTCCGAGTACGGTTCAATCCCCCAATGCTTCGGGCCGGCTTTTGCCGGCCCTATTTTTTGGCTGCATATGCATACGAAGCCAATGGCCGTGCCCTAGCGCAGGCTCGCGAAGCCGGCGCCCAGCATCGGGCCGGGACTGTCGGACGTGCCGCTTTGAATGATCGCGGCGGCGGCATCGACTCCATCCGCTTTGATGTCGGCAAGCGGGACGGTCCAGCTTGCTGCCTTGCCCGTCCAGTCTCCGATCTTCACCCACCGGCGGCTCACGTTGTGATAGGTGACCGAGCGGCCGTTATTTTCTCCGCGGCCAATGATGACCGGAACCGCCTGCGAGATTGCGCAGAGCCAGACTTCGCCTTTGCTCTGATCGCTGCCGCCGGCAGCGACACTCACGGTGAGCTTGTCGCCGCCTGCCGCTATGGACACGGGCGCGATCATCGCTGCGCTCGTCTGCGCAATGGCCTGTTCGATGGCGTCCTTGTCGCTTCCGACAACGGCCTGCATGCCGTTCACCACCGCCTGCGGCGTCGCGACCTCACGATCCCCGCGCTGGCGCGCATATGAGCGCTGACGCGCCGAATGACGCGAATCGGCCAGCGTGTCCTTCCAGCCGAGATAATCCCAGTAATCGACAGGCAACGTCACCGCGACGATCGACGGATTCTTTGCGAGTTCGCCGAGAAGCTTGTCGGCCGGCGGACAGGACGAACAGTTCTGGCTTGTGAATAACTCGACAACCGCCCGGACTTCCCCGCCCAGCGCATGTCCCGACAGCATGCCGAGCCACGCCGCGCACGCGGCTGATGCAAAAAACGCTGCCCACAATGGGCGATGTCCCGCGTCAATTGCCATGTTGTCCGTTGAATAGCCGGTCTTGAGGCCGGCAACGTAAAGCTCCGAAAAGCCCCATGCCACTCACTTCGCAGTGAGTGGCATTAATGTTTGACATGCCCGACGTCAAAAATTCTGATCGAGCATCGGGACTGCAAGCAGCTCGCGGGATTTATGCCGCGAGCTGACGCAGAACGTACTGCAGAATGCCGCCGTTCTTGAAGTATTCGAGCTCGTCCAGCGTATCGATGCGGCAGACCAGCGAAACATTCGTCTTCTTGCCGTCTTCGCTGACAATCTCGGCGACCAGCTTCTGGCGCGGCTTCAGCTCACCTTCCAGACCGCGGATCGTCACCTGCTCGTTGCCTTTCAGGCCCAGCGACTGCCAGGAGGTGCCGTCCTCGAACACCAGCGGGAGCACGCCCATACCGACAAGATTGGAGCGGTGGATGCGCTCGAAGGACTGCGCGATGACGGCGCGTACGCCAAGAAGGACGGTGCCCTTGGCAGCCCAGTCGCGCGATGAGCCGGTGCCGTATTCCTTGCCGGCGAACACCACCAGCGGGACCTTGTCCTGCTTGTAGCGCATCGCGGCGTCGTAGATCGGCAGCTGCTCGCCCGATGGATAATGGACGGTGACGCCGCCTTCGACGCCCGGCACCATCTGGTTCTTGATGCGGATGTTGGCAAAGGTGCCGCGCATCATGACCTCATGGTTGCCGCGCCGCGTGCCGTACTGGTTGAAGTCGACCGGCTTCACCTTGTGATCGACCAGATACTTGCCGGCCGGCGAATTGAGCTTGATCGAGCCTGCCGGAGAGATGTGGTCGGTGGTGATCGAATCCAGGAACAGACCGAGCACCCGCGCATCGACGATGTCGGTGAGCGGGGACGGACGCTGCTGCATGCCCACGAAATACGGCGGATTCTGAACGTAGGTCGAATTTGAATCCCAACCATAGGTCAGGCCGCCCGACACCGTGATCTTGCGCCAGTTGGCGTCGCCCTTGAAAACGTTCGCGTATTTCTTGGTGAAAAGCTGCTTGGTCACGTTCTTGCGGATGAAGGCGTCGATTTCCTTCGTCGACGGCCAGATATCCTTCAGGAAGACCTTCTTGCCCTGCTTGTCGACGCCGAGCGGCTCTTTCAGCAGATCGACATTCATCGAACCGGCGATCGCGTAGGCGACGACCAGCGGCGGCGAAGCGAGATAGTTCGCGCGCACATCCGGGTTCACGCGGCCTTCGAAGTTGCGGTTACCGGAAAGCACGGCGGCCGCCACGAGGTCGTTCTCGTTGATGGTCTTGGAAATCTCTTCCGGCAGCGGACCGGAATTGCCGATGCAGGTCGTGCAGCCGTAACCGACAAGATTGAAACCAAGCTTGTCGAGATCCTTCTGCAAACCCGACTTGGCGAGATATTCGCCCACGACCTGCGAGCCGGGCGCCAGCGAGGTTTTCACCCACGGCTTCGAGGTCAGTCCTCTCGCCGCCGCTTTGCGCGCGAGCAGGCCCGCGCCGATCATGACGCTCGGATTCGAGGTGTTGGTGCAGGACGTGATGGCGGCAATCACCACATCGCCATTGCCGAGATCATAGTTGCGGCCGGCGACCGGGACACGCTTGCCGGTTTCCCCGGCTTTCTTGAACTCGTTGTCCATCGCGTTGGCGAATTCGGCCTTCACCTGCTTCAGCGGCACGCGATCCTGCGGACGCTTCGGACCGGCCATCGACGGCTCGACCTTGCCGAGATCCAGCTTGAGCACATCGGTGAATGCCGGGTCCTTGGTCGTCTTGGTCAGGAACATGCCCTGCGCCTTGGCATAAGCCTGCGCGAGCTTCACGCGATCTTCCTTGCGGCCGGTATCGCGCAGGAATTTCACGGTCTGCGCGTCGACCGGGAAGAAGCCGCAAGTCGCGCCGTATTCAGGCGCCATGTTGCCGATCGTGGCACGGTCGGCGATCGACAGATCGAGCACACCCGGGCCGAAGAACTCGACGAACTTGCCGACCACGCCGCGCTTGCGCAGCATTTCGGTGACGGTCAGCACGAGGTCGGTCGCGGTCACGCCTTCCTTGAGCTTGCCGGTCAGCTTGAAACCGATGACTTCCGGCAGCAGCATGGAGAGCGGCTGACCGAGCATCGCAGCTTCCGCCTCGATGCCGCCGACGCCCCAGCCGAGCACCGCAAGACCGTTCACCATCGTGGTGTGCGAGTCGGTGCCGACCAGCGAATCCGGATAGGCGACTTCGTTGACGGTCTTGCCGCCGACCTTGAGCTTGGTCTTGGCCGTCCAGGTGACCTGCGAAAGATATTCGAGATTCACCTGATGGCAGATGCCGGTGCCGGGCGGCACCACGCGGAAATTGTTGAACGCCTTCTGCGCCCATTTCAGGAAGCGGTAGCGCTCCTGGTTCTGCTTGTACTCTTCCTCGACGTTCAGCTTGAAGGCGGAATTGTTGCCGAAGAAGTTCACGATCACTGAATGGTCGATGACCAGATCGACCGGCACCAGCGGGTTGATCTTCTGCGCCTCGCCGCCGAGCACTTTCATGGCGTCGCGCATGGCGGCCAGATCGACCACTGCCGGTACACCGGTAAAATCCTGCATCAGCACGCGCGCCGGACGAAACGCGATTTCGCGGTCGGAGGACTTCTTCTTCAGCCAGGCCGCCACCGCCAGGATGTCTTCCTTGGTGACTGTACGGCCGTCTTCGTTGCGCAGCAGATTCTCCAGCAGCACCTTCATCGAGAAAGGCAGCCGCGAAATTCCCTTGAGCCCGTTCTTCTCGGCGACTGGCAGGCTGTAATAGGCGTAGGTCTTGGTGCCGATC
>JAEWCJ010000140.1 GCA_023390695.1 Pseudomonadota bacterium
AGTGTCCTTCGAATCCGAAGTTCGCTCCCGAGGGCGCTGCAAAATCAAGCGAACTTCGGATTCGGGACACTAGCGGCGCAGGGCTTTTCGCACCTCTCGCGTCGGGAGAGGCTTGCCCATAACTTCGGCATTCGCTTCTTCACCCTTTCCCGCAGGGCGCGGAACCTTGCCCGGGCGCATCATACCCTTCTTCATTCTGACCGGATCAAACCCTAAAGTGGCAAACCCAAGGCGCCTCACAGGGACCCTCATATGGCCGCGGAAGCACAGAATGGCGAACTGATATATGTCGTCTCGCTGCTGGTGGCCGGCGTCGTCGCCGTCCCGATCTTCCGGCGGCTCGGCCTCGGCTCGGTGCTCGGTTATCTCGCCGCCGGTCTCGCCATCGGCCCGTTCGGGCTCAGACTGTTCACCGATCCGCAATCGATCCTGCACGTCGCCGAACTCGGCGTCGTCATGTATCTGTTCGTCATCGGTCTCGAAATGCAGCCGTCGCGGCTGTGGTCCTTGCGGGGGGAAATCTTCGGCCTCGGCGCGCTGCAGGTCATGACCTGCGGCGCCCTGCTGACCGGCCTCGGCGTCCTGCTCGGCCTCACGCCGGTGGTGGCGTTCTTCGCCGCCATGGGCTTCACGCTAACCTCGACCGCCGTCGTCATCCAGATTCTCGACGAGCGCGGCGACACCACGACACCGCAGGGCCAGCGCATGGTGTCGATCCTGCTGCTGGAAGATCTCGCCATCGTCCCCCTGCTCGCACTCGTGGTGCTGCTGTCGCCGCAGGCGGGCGCCGAGGGCGGCGGCTTCAACTGGCAGAGTCTCGCCATCGCTTTCGGATCTCTGGTGGCGCTTATCGTCGCCGGCCGTTATCTGCTCAATCCGATGTTCCGCATCATCGCCTCCGCCAATGCGCGCGAGGTGCTCACCGCCGCGGCCCTGCTGGTGGTGCTGGGATCGGCGCTGGCGATGCAGCTCGGCGGCCTGTCGATGGCGATGGGCGCGTTTCTCGCCGGCGTCCTGCTGTCGGAATCGAGTTTCCGCCATCAGCTCGAGGCCGATATCGAGCCGTTCCGCGGCCTGTTGCTCGGGCTGTTCTTTCTCAGCGTCGGCATGTCGCTCGATCTTGGCGTGATGGCCGCGAACTGGCAGTTCGTGCTGTTCGGCGTCATCGCCTATATGCTGACCAAGGCGGCCGGCATCTATCTGATCGCGCGGCTGTTGCGGGCCCCGCGCGAGGAAGCCTTGTATCGCACCTTCCTGTTCGCGCAGGACGGCGAATTCGCCTTCGTGCTGTATGCGGCGGCGGCCGCCGCCGGCATTTTCGACGCGCGCATCAACGCGGCGCTGACGGCGATGGTGATCCTGTCGATGGCGCTGACGCCGCTCGCCATCGTCGGCATGAAACGCCTGCTGCCGGAGCAGAGACAGTCCTTCGACGGCGTGGAGAAAGCCAAGGACCTCTCCGGCAACGTTCTCATCATCGGTTTCGGCCGCTTCGGCCAGGTGGTCAGCCAGTGGTTCCTGGCGCGCGGTTTCGACATCACCATCATCGACACCGACACCGACATGATCCGCAGCGCCGCCGATTTCGGGTTCAAGATCTATTATGGCGACGGCACCCGGCTCGACGTGCTGCACGCCTCCGGAGCCGACGAGGCGCGGATGATCGCGGTGTGCATCGACGAGCGCAGCGCCGCCAACAGGATCGTCGATCTCGCCAAGGCGGAATTCCCGCTGGCGCAGCTTCTGGTGCGCTCCTACGACCGCGAGCATTCGCTGGAGCTGATCCATGCCGGCGTCGATTACCAGATCCGCGAATTGTTCGGCTCGGCGATGGCGTTCGGCGCCGAGGCCCTGCGGCGGCTGGACGTGCCGGCGGAAGAGGTCGAGGAGATCGGACAGACATTGCGCCAGCGCGATGCCGACCGCGTGGCACTGGAGGTGGCGGGCGGGCTGATGGCCGGCCGCGCGCTGATCCAGGGCAATGCGCCAAAGCCGACGCCCTATACCCCGCCGAAGCGGGCGGCGCGGCCGCTGAGCGAGGAAACCGCCACGGTCACCCGCGGCAAGGAGGAAAAGTCCGAGGCCTCCTGAGCGCGGAACGCGACCAAACCTTGACCCCGGTCAAGGACGGCGTCCCGCGGCTCCGGCATGCATGCGTTCATGACGGCCCATCTGACGCTGCTGGAACGCAACGTTCCCCGCTACACCTCCTATCCGACCGCGCCGCATTTCTCGCCGCGGGTCGGGGCCCGCGACTATGACGGCTGGCTCGCCGGACTGCCGGCGGAGGCGACGCTCTCGCTCTATCTGCACGTGCCCTATTGCACCGAGCTCTGCCATTATTGCGGCTGCAACACCAAGGCGACGCGGCAGCGCGCGCCGGTCGACCGCTATGCGGAGCTGCTGCTGGCCGAGATCGAGCTGATCGCGGCCCGGACCGGCCGGCGCCGCGCCGTGCATCTGCATTGGGGCGGCGGCACGCCCTCGATCCTCGGCGGCGACTGGCTGCGGCGCATCGCCGGCGCGCTCGGCGCGGCGTTCGACCTGTCGGCATTGCGCGAACACAATATCGAGCTCGATCCGCGCAAGGTGACGCGGCCGCTGGTCGCGGCGCTGTCGGAGATCGGCGTCAACCGCGTCAGCCTCGGCGTGCAGGATTTCGCACCGCATGTGCAACGCGCGATCGGCCGCATCCAGCCCTTCGACCTGGTCGAGCGCAGCGTCGCGCTGCTGCGCGAGGCCGGCATCGCCAGCATCAATCTCGACCTGATGTACGGCCTGCCGCAACAGGGCGGCGCCGACGTCGCGCGCAGCGCCGAGCTTGCGGTCACGCTCGCCCCCGAACGCCTCGCGCTGTTCGGCTATGCGCATGTGCCCTGGTTCAAGAAGCACCAATCGCTGATCAAGGATTCCGACCTGCCGGGGCCGGAAGAACGACTGCAGCAGGCGCGCATCGCCGCCGACATCTTCGCCGCGTCGGGCTATGCGGCGATCGGGCTCGATCACTTTGCCCGCCCCGGGGATGACCTCGCCCTTGCCGCCCGCGAGCGGCGGCTGCACCGCAATTTTCAAGGCTACACCACCGACACGGCCGATGCATTGATCGGCCTCGGTGCGTCCGCGATCGGACGCCTGCCGCAGGGGTTTGTGCAGAACGCGCCCGATGTCGCCGGCTATGCGCGCGCAGTGGAGGCCGGGCGGCCGGCCATCGTGAAGGGACTGGCGCTGACAGGCGACGACCGGCGGCGCGCGGCGATCATCGAACGCCTGATGTGCGACCTGCGGCTCGATCTCAGCCGGTTCGGCGGCGCGCATCATTTCCGGGCCGAGATCGCCGCGCTGGAGCACCTGGCAGATGCGGGCCTGCTCACCATCGAGGGCGAGAGCATCGCCATCTCCGAAGCCGGCCGGCCCTTCGTGCGGCTCGCCGCCGCCGCCTTCGACGCCTATCTGCCGGCGAACCAGACCCGCCATTCGCTGGCGGTGTGATCAGGACAGATCAGTTCGCTTTCGCCCGCTCGAAGCGCTCGGCATTCGGGCAGAAGGCCGGCACATGCGCGACGTGCTCCGGCGCACGTTGCAGCCAGTCGCGGCAGACATCGCCCGCGCCGCAGAACTGGCATGTGCGGATCGCAGCGACGAGATCCTGGCCGCGGTGGCTGATGGCGAACCGGTCCATATCGACCCCGGCCTTGTCCATCATCGCCCGCATGCTGGCCATTTTGCGTTCTATCCGGTCAACGAATGACATGACACTCCTCCGAAGCGTTTGCGTCGGAAGCAGGCTGCACCCCCTGCCGCAAAAATCCTTGATCCAGCACAAATTCAGGGCGGTGCGCCCCGCTCCGCCGCGCGTTTCAGCCTGACGATCGCCTGGTCAAGCGCCGACAGGAAGGCCGAGCGGTCGCGCGGCGAAAACGGCTTCGGCCCGCCGGTGACGGCCCCGGCGGACCGCAACTCGTCCATCAGGTTGCGGGTGGCCAGCGTCATGCCGATGGAATCCTCGGTGAAGACGCGGCCATTCGGCGCGATCACCGACGCACCCGCCTTCACCGCGCGGCTGGCGAGCGGAATGTCGGCGGTGACGACGATCTTCCCCGCCACAGCACGGTCGGCGATCCAGTTGTCAGCCTCGTCCATGCCGGACGGTACGATCACCCGCTCGATCATCGGATCGCGCGGCACATTGATGAAACTGTTCGACACCACGAACACCTTCAGGCGATGCCGTTCCGCCACCCGGTAGATTTCATTCTTTACCGGACAGGCGTCGGCGTCGACATAAATCTCGATTGTCATCGCCGCGGTATGGCCGCATCGGACGCCGAACACAAGATCGGAGGCAGGCGGCCACCCTGAGCTGATGAAATCACGCGGATGGAGTTGCGTATAGTCCCATCGCTTTCCGGCAGAGGGTGAGCGGTGCTAGCTCACATGACGCGCAGCAGAATGCAGGGTGACGGATCATAAGATCGGCCGCGGATTTTGCTTCTCTTTGTCCGGGCTACGCTCGATCTAACTTCGCTATCGGCTGCATGAAAAATTCGATTGAACGCATCGGCGTTCAGATCTGCAAAAAGTCTAGCACGAATGTATCGTAATCGTGCACGCTCCGCGCAAAATATTTGCAAAGCTGCATGTGTTGCCTATAGTGACTCACATTGCGCACGTCTTAGCGAACGAGCGGAGCGCATGTCGGGCCGGTCGGCCATTCCGAAAAAACTCATCAGGGAGTGAACGCGATGCTCGATCGTCGCCGGTTCCTTGGTGCGTCGGCCGCGACCCTGGCTGCCGCACCTGCTTTTGCGCAACCTTCTCTCGTCCGCGCCCCGAGCGAATTGATGCCAAAAGGCAGTCAGCCACGCGTCGTGATTGTCGGCGGCGGATGGGGCGGCCTGACTGCGGCGCGATATCTGCGCGAGCAGTCGCCCAATGCCGAAGTGATTCTGCTGGAGCGCAACCCGGTCTTCTGGTCGGGGCCGATGAGCAACAAATGGCTGATCGACATCGTCGACAGCGACTATCTGATGCACGACATGCTGCGGCCGGCGCAGAAATACGGCTACAAGCTGGTCCAGACCGAGGTGAACGGCATCGAGCGCGACCAGAAGATCGTGCGCACCGCGCACGGGACGCTGTCCTACGATTTTCTCATCATCGCCGGCGGCATCCGCAACGCCTACGATGCCTGGTTCGGCAACGACCGCAAAGCCATCGACCATACGCGACAGGCTTTTCCCTCCGCCTATATCCCCAATGCGGAGGCCGTCGCGCTCAAGCACAAGGTGCGCAATTTCAAGGGCGGCACGATCGTGATGACGCTGCCCCCGCCGCCGCATCGCTGCCCGCCCTCGCCCTACGAACGCGCCTGCATCATGGCCTGGCATTTCAAGACCAACAAAATCCCGGCCAAGATCGTCATTCTCGATCCCAAACCGCGCGTGATGCCGATCGGCGAAGGCTTCCGCACGGCCTTCAAGGAGCTTTATCCCGACATCATCCAGCATGTGCCGAACGCAGGCGTGAAGGAGGTTGACCCGTTCAACAAGCGGATCGTCACGGCGGCCGGCGAATTCAAGTTCGACGACGCCATCCTGATGCCGCCGCATCAGGCCTCCGATCTCGTCTGGCAGACCGACCTGATCGGCAAGACGCCGGACGGAAAGCCGACCGGCTGGGCCGATATCCACCCCACCATGCTGCACGCCAGAAGCGACGAGAATGTCTATGTGATCGGCGATTCGATGGGCGCCGTATCGAAACAGTTCGGCCATTACCCGAAGAGCGGACACGTCGCCAACTTCGTGGGCAAGATTGCGGCGACCTATATCGCCCAGCGCATTGCCGGCAAGGAGGTGAAAGTGCTGCTGCCGGACAATCTCTGCTTCATGATGGTCAATCCCACCCCGCAGCGTGAAGCGATCTCGGTGGAGTTCTCCTACGATCTCGGCCCCGACGGCACCATCAGGCAGATCCAGAACGATATCGACATGCGCTCGCACGAGCTCGTGGAGGAGGATTTCAAATGGGCCAAGCGGATGTTTGACGATTTCGTCAGGGTCTGAGCGGCGGGCTTGAGCATGCGGTGAGCGGCGACGCTCACCGCACCAATTCCCGCATCGCGCGGTCAAACCGTCTATCTCGGCGACTGCAGGCGGGACATAAGGGCAGTCCGGATATTGCTTCGCCTCATCCGGACTGCCCTTGCTGAAGACACAGACAGAGGAACGCCACAGGCGCATGAAAAGTCGCGTTCTGCGCGCAACGCCGATGAAAATTGCACGGTGGCGAACCCCCTCAATGCGCTGCTATATTTGACACATGGCAGACACCAAGACGCTCGATGTCCTGATGGAACGCGCAGCCTCATGGCTCGAGGAAGCGCAGGCGGAACTTGTCCGTTTTATGATCGACACCGAAGCCAAGCATTTTGGTGTGTATCGTCTGAACAATGCCGAACGCGCAGCCATCCAAAAGGGCCTTGAAGATATCGCGGCTGGGCGCTTTGCCAGCGACGAGGAAGCTGCCGACCTGTTTGCGCGCTATCGCCGCACGGCATGAAGGTCCGGTTCTCCGAATCCGCGGCTGCCGACCTTCGTGACATTCTTTCCTTTCTGACCGACGTCAATCCATCTGTAGCTACGCGCGCCTCAGTCAGGCCATCGAGATAACCATAAATCAAATTTCTGAATTTCCCGACTCGGCGCAAGCTACCGATGAACCAGCCATTCGCATGGCGCCGGCAGGCCGATTTCCATATCTGATTTTCTACACGAGAATTGAGAACGAGGTGCACGTGGTTCGCGTTCTGCACGGTGCGCGGCAACGGCCGTGGGAGCAAAACCAAGAATAGCGCCTGTGCTACCGCACCAGTTCCCGCATCGCCTGATCCAGCCCGTCCAGGGTGAGCGGATACATGCGGCCGCCCATCAACTGCTTCATCATGCGGATCGATTGCGTATAATCCCATTCGCTCTCCGGCACCGGATTGAGCCAGACGCAGGCGGGGTAGGTGCGCGTGATGCGCTCCATCCAGACCTGCCCCGGCTCCTCGTTCATGTGCTCGACCGAACCGCCCGGCATCACGATCTCATACGGCGACATCGACGCGTCGCCGACGAAGATCACCTTGTAGTCGTGCGGATAGGTGTGCATCACGTCGAAGGTCGGCGTCGTCTCCTGCCAGCGCCGCTGGTTCTCCTTCCACACCCGCTCATAGAGGCAATTGTGGAAGTAGAAATGCTCCATATGCTTGAACTCGGCGCGCGCCGCGGAAAACAGCTCCGCGGTCGACTGGATGTGCCAGTCCATCGAGCCGCCGACATCGAAGAACAGCAGCACCTTCACGGCATTGTGCCGCTCCGGCCGCATGTGGATGTCGAGATAGCCCTTGTGCGCGGTGCCCTTGATGGTGCCGTCGAGATCGAGTTCGTCGGCCGAGCCGGTGCGGGCGAATTTGCGCAGGCGGCGCAGCGCCACCTTGATGTTGCGTGTGCCAAGCTCGACGTCGTCGTCGAAATCCCTGAACTCGCGCCTGTCCCAGACCTTGACCGCGCGGCGATGCGTGCTTTCCCCGCCGATACGGATTCCCTCCGGGTTGTAACCGGAATTGCCGAAAGGCGAGGTGCCGCCGGTGCCGATCCATTTGCTGCCGCCCTGATGCCGGCCCTTCTGTTCGGCGAGGCGCTTGCGCAGGGTTTCCATCAGCTTGTCGAGACCGCCCAGCGCCTCGATCTGCTTCTTTTCCTCCTCGGTGAGGAATTTCTCGGTCAGCTTGCGCAGCCATTCTTCCGGGATCTCGGCCGTGAGCGCCTCGTCGCTCATCAGTTCGAGGCCCTTGAAGACATGGCCGAACACGCGGTCGAACTTGTCGAGATTGCGCTCGTCCTTCACCAGCAGGGCGCGGGACAGATAGTAGAAATCGTCGACCCGGCGCGAGGCGAGATCGGCGTCCAGCGCCTCCATCAGGCTCAGATATTCGCGCAGCGTCACCGGCACGCCGGCCGACCTCAGCTCGCTGAAAAACGTCATGAACATCGGCGTACCCTGTAACCTCGCACCCGCTTCGCCGGACTGTCATCGCAGCTATCGGCGACAAAGTCCGCATTCCGGATCGATAATTCAATCGGTACCGGTAGATAAATATTAACTTTAGATTGCGCCCGTTTTTCGCAGCGCGGCCTTGATTTTTCGCTGGCAGACAACCCTCCGCAGGCAAGGCAAGGGCGATGCTGATCAAGCCGACAGACTCGACAAAGGACCATTTGGCGCAGGCAACCTGGCGCAATATCCGCACCCCCGCCAGTATCGCCGGGCGTTACAGCATCGCCAACAAGCGCAATATCCGGGGCGAACGCCGCGAATTCGCCTGCCGCACCGTCAGCATCTCCACCGAAGCCATTGCGCTGACCGGCCCGGTCCGCGGCACCGCCGGCGAACGCGTGATCGCGCATTTCGACGAACTGGGGAAAATCGACGGGCAGATCGTGCGGCTGGTCCGGGACGGCTTTGTCATGAGCGTCAGGTTGCCCGACGCCGAGCGCGCCCGGCTCGCCAGCAAGATCGACTGGCTCGACCGGCACAAGAATTACCGGCTGCCGGACGACCGCAAACACAGGCGCATCATCCCGAAACGCCCGCACTCCACCGTGATGCTCGCCGACGGCACCGTCATGGGCTGTTTCGTTATCGACATGTCGGTGTCGGGCGTGGCGGTCTCCGCGGACATCACCGTGCAGCTGGGCGACGTGCTCGCCGTCGGCAAGGTCATCGGCCGCGTGGTGCGGATCTTTCCCGAGGGGTTTGCGCTGCGGTTCATCGAGCTGCAGCACCCCGACCAGCTCGAATCGTGGCTGATCCAGATCTGAGCGCGGCTCTCTGTCTCCCCATCTTGGCAACGCCGCCAATCGGCGTAAGCTTCTCTTTGGAATAGCTCCAGGGAGGCGGTGGCGCCTCCCGGACGGACAAGGCGGCACGGCCGTCACGCCGAAGCCGCCCCGCACACGAACCTGGGGAGGTTTCGCTATGGCTGTCTCTAAATCACTGACCGTGAACGGCAAGAAGGTGTCGATCCGCATCGACGACCCGGAAATGCCGCTGCTCTATGCGCTGCGCGACAATCTCGCATTGAAAGGCCCGCGCTTCGGCTGCGGTCTCGCGCAATGCGGCTCCTGCACCGTGCATGTCGACGGCAAGGCGGTGCGCTCCTGCGCTGTGCCGCTGTCCTCGCTCACCGACAAGCAGAGAATCGTGACTCTGGAGGGATTGGGGACGCCGCAGAAGCCGCATCCGGTGCAGCGTGCCTTCATCGAGGAACAGGCCGCGCAATGCGGCTATTGCATCAACGGCATGATCATGGAGTCGGCCGCCCTCCTCGCCACCAACAAGAAGCCGAGCGAGGACCAGATCAAGGAGGCGCTGAAGAACAATCTGTGCCGCTGCGGCACGCATGCGCGGATCGTGAAAGCGGTCAAGCGCGCATCGGCCAGCGCGTGAGGGAGGCGATCATGAACCATCATCTCTCACGCCGCCAGATCCTGAAGAGCGCCGGCGCGCTCGTCGTCTCCTTCTCGTTCGCAGGAAAGGTCACCGAGGCGTTCGCACAAGGCGCGGCCGCGGCCAAATCGCTGGCGCTCACCGAGGTCGATTCCTTCCTGCAGATCGACAAGAAGGGCATGGTGACGCTATTCACCGGCAAGGTCGATCTCGGCACCGGCATCCGCACCGCGCTCGCACAGATGTGCGCGGAGGAACTCGACGTGCCGTTCAACGCGGTGACGCTGGTTACCGGCGACACCGCATTGACGCCGGACCAGGGCAATACCTGGGGCAGCCTCACCGTGCAGGCGGCCGGCATCCAGATCCGCAACGCGGCGGCGACCGCCCGTAACGCGCTGCTCGACGAGGCGGCGAAGAAACTGGGCGTTCCCCGCGACGGGCTGACGGTCACCAACGGCGTCATTTCCGGCGGCGGCAAGAAGACCAGCTATGCCGACCTGATCGGCGGCAGGTCGTTCGCGCTCAAGGTCGACGAGAAGACGAAGACCAAGGACCCGAAGGACTACAAGATCGTCGGCAAGCCGGTCCCGCGCGTCGACATTCCCGGCAAGGTCACCGCGCAATTCACCTACATGCAGGATTTCCGCGTGCCCGGCATGCTGCATGGGCGGGTGGTGCGGCCGCCGGCCTATGGCGCGACGCTGGAAAGCGTCGACGAGGGCTCGGTGAAGGCCATTCCGGGCGTGCAGGTCATCCGCGAGAAGAACTTCCTCGCGGTCGTGGCGCCCAGCGAATGGTCGGCGATCAAGGCGGCGCGGCAACTGAAGGCGACCTGGTCGAAAGCGCAAACGCTGCCCGAGCAGAGCAAGCTCTGGGAGCATGTGCGCACGACCAAGGTGGCGCAGGACCAGGTCACCAGCAATGTCGGCAACACGCAGATCGCGCTGGAGAAGGACGGCCGCAAATTGGCGGCGACCTACGATTTCGCCGTGAACCTGCACGGCTCGATCGGCCCCTCCTGCGCGGTCGCCGAATTCAAGGACGGCAAGCTGACCTCCTGGTCGGCCTCGCAGGCGACGCACGCCTTGCGCCGGCAGCTTGCGCAGGCCTTCGGCATGCCGGTGGAGAATGTGCGCTGCATCTATTTCGAGGGCGCCGGCTGCTACGGCCGCAACGGCCACGAAGATGCGGCGGCCGATGCCGCCATTCTCGCGAAGGCCACCGGCAAGCCGGTGCGCGTGCAATGGTCGCGCGCCGACGAGCATGGCTGGGAGCCGATGGGTCCGCCGACGCTGATCGATCTGCGGGCGGCGATCGACGGCAGCGGCAATGTCAGCGCCTGGGAATCCGATTTCTTCATTCCGCAGCAGACGGCGGGAAGCTTCCTCGTGCCGCTGACCGGCGCGGTGCTGGCCGGACTGCCGCAGAAAGACGACATCGCGCCGGGCAATGTGCATCAGAACTCGGCGATTCCGTACAAGTTCGCGAATGTGCGGACCGTCTGCCGGCGCCTGGAGACCACGCCGTTCCGCCCGTCCTGGATCAGGACGCCGGGGCGGATGCAGAACACCTATGCCAACGAGTGCTTCATGGACGAGCTGGCGGCGGCGGCGAAAGCCGATCCGTTCGACTTCCGCCTGAAATATATCGATGACAAGCGCGGCATCGAATTGCTGGAACGCCTCGCCAAGCTCGCCAAATGGGAGAAGCGCCCGTCACCGGCCGGCGGCCAGTCCGGCAATATCCTGAAGGGGCGCGGCATGAGTTACGTGAAATACGAGCTCGTGCGCACCTATGTCGGCATCGTGGCGGATGTGGAAGTCGACCGCACCACCGGCAGGATCCGGGTGCCGAAAGTCTATCTCGCGCATGATTGCGGCCAGATCATCAATCCGGACGGGCTGAGGAACCAGCTCGACGGCAACGTGATCCAGACCGTCAGCCGCGTGCTGATGGAGGAGGTGAAATGGGATCGCTCCATGGTCACCACGCTGGATTGGGCGAGCTATCCGATCCTGACCTTCCCGGACATTCCGGAGATGGTCTACGACCTGATCGACCGCCCCAACGAACGGCCCTGGGGCGCGGGCGAGCCGGCGGCGGCGGTGGTGCCGTCGGCGGTCTCGAATGCGGTCTTCGACGCAACCGGCGTGCGGCTGCGCTCGATCCCCTACACGCCCGCCAAGGTGAAGGCCGCGCTTGGATCGGCCTGAGCCGAGCCGGCCCCGGCATTGCGACAAAGAGCAAGGGGCGCCCGTCCGGCGCCCCTTTTATAATGTTCCGTCCCTTATTTCCGCCCAAACCTCCGTGC
>JAEWCJ010000172.1 GCA_023390695.1 Pseudomonadota bacterium
GCACCGTTCGTGTCCTCCGTGGCGGCCGTCAGCCCGCCCTTGGGCAGGAGCTGCAGGCTGTCGATACCGGTCGCGCGCACGACAAGGACGGACCCCACCGGCACCGCGATCGGCGCCGCCGCACGCGCGGTTTCACCCGGCCGCAATCCCGGCAGGATGACCGGCGGCCGCGCCGTGTAAGGCGGGGGCGTGACCCAGGCATCGACCCGATAATTCGCGGGCGCAACCACGCCCTGCCAGTCGAACGCCATTGCCACGCGGCGGGTGCGGTCGCCGCCGGCGGCGAAGAAACTCGCCACGAGGAGAATAAGGACAAGGCCGCGCAGCGCATAAGGATCGCGCGCGACAAGGCGCGGCGCCGGCCAGCCGGCCCTGAGATCGCGCGCCGAGCTGAGTGTGCGCTCGAGATGCACGCGCCACAGCGCCTGCGAAACGGGATCGTTTTGCGCCGGCGGCAGCCGGTCGGCGATTGCGGTCGCGGGGCGATGCGGCTTGCCGCTGACCCGGTCGAGGCGGCGCAGGCCGTCGAACACGCCCGGGATGCGCAGGCCCGTGAACGGCCACGCCGCAGCCAGGGCCAGCACGGCGAACAGCGCCATGCCGACGGCGCGGCCCATTGGCGGCAGCCAGAGCCAGATACCGATCCAGGACAGGGCGAGGAAAAGGCCGAAAACGGTCAGCAGCGCCGCCAGCGGCGGCCAGATCCGCTCCCAGAAAATCGCGCTGCGGGCCCGGCTTACGGCGCGGTCGAGCCGGGACGTGACCGCCCCTGCATCGGGCATGCCCGGCATTTCAGAACCTTGCGGCGGCGTTTGGGTCACCTCGGCCTCCAGGCTGACGCTGCGCAGCTTACCATGCCCGCCGATTCACGGCAGCATGTCACGGCATTATGAAGCAAGCAGCAGGCCAGATATGGGCCGAAATGTGGGAATTGCGGCTGCCTATAGCCAGTCCGGCAGCCGATCGAGCGCGATCAGCGCGTCGGCATCGAGGCGGGGCCGAACCAGCGACCATTTGTCGTCCTTCACCAGAACCTCGGGCACCAGTGGACGCGTGTTGTAGGTGCCGGCCTGCACCGCGCCATAGGCCCCCGCCGACATCACCGCCAGCAGATCGCCGGACTGCGGCTCCGGCAGATCGCGGTCGAGCGCGAGATAATCGCCGGTCTCGCAGACCGGGCCGACCACGTCGGCGCGCAGGATTTTGTTTTGCTTCGCCGCTTCGGAGACGGGCCAGATTTCGTGATGCGCTTCGTACAATGTCGGGCGCACCAGATCGTTCATTGCCGCGTCCACGATCACGAAATGCTTGGCCTCGCCGTGCTTCACATAGAGAACGCGCGTCACCAGGATGCCGGCATTGCCGACCAGCAGGCGGCCCGGCTCGAAGATCAGCTTGCAGTTCAGCTCGCGCGTCGCCCGCTTGACGATGGCCGCGTATTCGGCCGGCAGCGGCGGCGCCTTCTCCGAGTCGCGATAGGGAATGCCGCGGCCGCCGCCGAGATCGACATGCGCGATCTCGTGGCCGTCGGCGCGCAATGTGCGCACGAAATCCGACAGCAGCGCAAAGGCATTGGCGAACGGCGTCAGATCGGTGATCTGGCTGCCGATATGCATGTCGACGCCATGCACGCGCACGCCCTTGAGCTTTGCCGCATGCGCATAGACGTCGCGCGCGCGGCTGATCGGAATGCCGAACTTGTTCTCGGACTTTCCGGTCGCGATCTTGGCGTGTGTCTTCGCATCGACGTCGGGGTTGACGCGCACGGAGATGTCCATGCGCCGGCCCTTCGACTCGGCGATCTGCGACAGCAATTCCAGTTCCGGTTCGGATTCGACATTGACGCAGAGAATGTCCTCGTCGACCGCAAGCGCGAGTTCCTGCGCGGTCTTGCCGATGCCGGAAAACATGATCTTCTTGGCCGGAATGCCGGCGGCGCGCGCACGTTTCAATTCGCCGCCCGACACCACATCGGCGCCGGCGCCGAGCTTCGCGAAGGTCCCGATCACCGCCTGATTGGAATTCGCCTTGACCGCGTAACAGACAAGCGCGGGAACGTCGGCAAAGGCCTCGGCGAAGACGCGGTAATGGCGCTCCAAGGTTGCCGTCGAATAGCAATAGAAAGGTGTTCCGATCTCGTCCGCGAGCGCGACAAGATCGACCGCCTCGGCATGCAGAACGCCGTTGCGATAGGCAAAGTGATGCATCGCGGTCTCAGTTCAGCAAGACGTCGAGGGGAATGCGTTTGTCCTCGCCGCGGACGCGGGGCAAACCGCCCTGGCTGCCGCGATCGATCAGCGTGTTGCCTTGCGACGCCTGCGGCGCGGTCTGTCCCGGCTCGAGCTGGCTCTGGCCGGCGGTGCTGACCGCGGCGCCGCCCGGAGGCGCGTCGAGCGCACCCTTGCGCCCGCAGCCGGCAACCGCCAGCGCCGCGGCAAAAACTCCAAGCAGAACAAGACGATGAAGCGGGCAGGCAGTTCGGGTCACGCAGGGCTCCTCAGCGAGGCGGGGACCATACCAGATCGGGCAAACAAGGCGAAATTTCTTCGGAAGACGGGAATACCGGGCTTTACCGGCCCTTCTCCAGACGTTTCAGCCACTTCTTCGCCTGCATCCGCACGTTCTTCGGCGCTGTTCCGCCATAGCTCGTCCGGCTCTTCACCGAGCGGTCGACGGCCAGCACCGAGAACACCTCTTCGGTGATGCGCGGCTCGACCTCCTGCATGGCCGCCAGCGGCAGCCTGTGCAGGGCAATCCCGGTCTTCGAGGCCGCGGCGACGATGCGGCCGGTGACATGATGCGCGTCGCGGAACGGCATCTTCAGCGTGCGCACCAGCCAGTCGGCGAGATCGGTGGCGGTGGCATAGCCCTCACCCGCCGCCTTCTTCATGCGCGGCAGGTCCGGCACGATGTCGCGCACCATGCCGGTCATCGCCGCAATCGACAACGACAGGGCGGCGAAGGCTTCCATCGCGCCCTCTTTGTCCTCCTGCATGTCCTTCTGATAGGCGAGCGGCAGCCCCTTCATCACGATGATAAGCGCATTCAGAGAGCCGGCGATGCGGCCGACCTTGGCGCGCACCAGTTCGGCCGCATCCGGGTTGCGCTTCTGCGGCATGATCGAGGAGCCGGTGGTTAACTTGGCCGACAGCGGCATCAGGCCGGTGAGCGGCGAGGTCCAGATCACGATCTCTTCGGCGAGCCGCGACAGATGCACGGCGCAGATGGTCGAGGCCGCCAGCGCCTCCAGCACAAAATCGCGGTCGGAGACGGCGTCGAGCGAATTTGCGGTCGGCCGGTCGAAGCCGAGCACGCTTGCGGTCATGTCGCGATCGAGCGGAAAGGAGGTGCCGGCGAGCGCGGCGGAGCCGAGCGGCGATTCGTTGAGCCGCTTGCGGGCGTCGGCGAAACGGCCGCGGTCGCGCGCGATCATCTCGACATAGGCGAGCAGATGGTGGCCGAAGGTGACCGGCTGCGCGGTCTGCAGATGCGTCAGACCCGGCATCACGGTGCCGGCATGCTCCAGCGCCTTCTGGGCCAAGGCCTGCTGGAAATCCGCCAGCGCCTGGTCCAGCGTGTCGATGGTGTCGCGCACCCAGAGCTTGAAATCGGTCGCCACCTGGTCGTTGCGGGAGCGCGCCGTGTGCAGCCGGCCAGCGGCGGAGCCGATCAGCGCGGTGAGCCGGCTCTCGACATTCATGTGAATGTCTTCCAGCTCGCGCTCGAAGGCGAATTTTCCGCTTTCGATCTCGGCCAGGATGGTGTCGAGGCCCTGCGCGATTTTGGCGCCGTCCTCTGCCGTAATAATGCCTTGCTGGACCAGCATGGCCGCATGGGCCTTGCTTGCGGCGATGTCCTGGCGGTAGAGGTGCCGGTCGACGTCGATCGAGGCGTTGATCGCCCCCATGATCGCATCGGGGCTCGACGCAAAGCGCCCGCCCCACATTTTGTTGCTCATCACTCCACCGAAGGTTGCCCGGCCATGACCACCTCCTCCTCAGATGCAGCGCGCAGCTTTGCGAAAAAGCGGCTGGCTGTGATCCTGGTCGGCGGCGCGGCCGGCGTCGCGTTTGGGCTCGCCGGGGTATACGGGATCGGCACCCTGACGCGCAACGTGGCGGGCGATCCCGTCTGCCGGCCGGCGGTCGAAATGGCCAACCGGCTGAAACCCCTGATCAAGGGGGAAATCGCGGCGGTGGCACCGGCGGCGGCGCCGGTGCGGGTCGCCGATCTCAGCTTCAAGGATGCCACCGGCAAGGAACGCACATTGTCGGACTGGAACGGCCGGCTGGTGCTGCTCAACCTCTGGGCGACCTGGTGCGTGCCCTGCCGCGAGGAAATGCCGGCGCTGGAAAAGCTCCAGCAGAAGCTGGGCGGACCGGGATTTGAGGTGGTGGCGGTCAATATCGACACCCGCGATGCCGAGAAGCCGAAGGCCTGGCTGAGCGAGGTCGGGATTACCGGGCTCGGCTATTATGCCGATGCGACCGCGAAGATCTTCCAGGACCTCAAATCGCGCGGCAAGGCGTTCGGCATGCCGACGACGCTCCTCGTCGACGGCAACGGCTGCGAGGTCGCGACCCTGGCCGGTCCCGCCGAATGGGCGAGCGACGACGCGGTGAAATTCATCGAAGCAGCGCTGAAGAAATAGACCCGTTGGCCTAGATCACGAGATCGACCCGGGTGCCGAGATCGGCGGACACCTTCACCATCTGCTGCATGCTGTCCTGCGCCGATTCCAGCACCTGCACGATGGACGCGGCAGCGTCCGCATTCATCTTGAGCATTTCCATGCCCAGCGCCATTTGCGTGCGGCTGGCGCTCGAGGATGCGAATGCGGCGGCGATTGCGGCGCTCATGATCAGATCAGCAGATTGGCTTGCTGTTTGGTGATCTCTTCAGCCTTGGCCTTGGCTTCCGCCTGGTTGCGCGCGATCGCCGCCTTCACGGCCAGCGCGCCGGATTCGGAAATATGATTCAGGGCCGCATTGCTGAAACCGGCATTCGCCGCGTTCAGACGCTCCATGCGTTCCTTGCTCCTGGCCTGCTTTTCCTTCCACTGCATGGTCTGCTCCCATGCGGTGGGCATGCGGGTCCAGTTCATACGCTTGATCTGAATTCCAGCCATCAGATTCGCTCCGCGAACGAGCATAGCGGCTGGCGCGTTAGCAAAAACTTACCCGGCGCTTAATGGGTTAACGGGGCGTTAGCGGCCTTGCGCGCTGCGGATGCGGACCGGTGTGCCGCATCCCGGCTCCCGGGCTTGTGAACGCGGGACCGGATTGCCGGTTGACGTCCCGCGCCACCCGCCTATACTTAACCATATGGTTTACCATTCAGAACACCCGCTCGACCGCACCTTCAGCGCCCTGTCCGACCCGACCCGGCGTGCGCTGCTGGAACGCTTGAGCGAACAGGACACGATGTCGGTCAGCCAACTGGCCGAACCGTTCCCGATATCGCTGCCGGCGGTGATGAAGCACCA
>JAEWCJ010000225.1 GCA_023390695.1 Pseudomonadota bacterium
TCGCCGATCCCCAGCACGACGGACCACTGAAACAGGCCCTTGAGCATCGACAGCACCGCCATCACGCGCAGGAACAGCACCAGCCGCCTCGTCCACGGCCCTTGCGTTGTATCCTTGCGCGCGCGCACCGGCTCGATGGTCTGGGTTTGCGCGGTCGTGATCGGATCAATCATGTCAGAACCAGTTCCTCGTCACCCAGCCGCGCAAAGTGGCGCGCGACCTCCGCGTCCGCCACATCCCCAAGCGAAGCCGGCTGCCAGCACGGCCTGTTGTCCTTGTCGATGATCACCGCACGAACGCCTTCATAAAGATCGTGGCCATGGAGAATGCGAGACACGATACGAAACTCAATAGCCATACACCCTTCGAACGCCTTCGTCTTGCCGATCCGCATCTGCGCCAATGCCAGCTTCAGACTGGTGGGCGATTTGGACCGGATGGTCTTTGCGGTCTCTTCCGCCCAGGCGGCATCGCCGGACCCGGACACCGCTTCCTTGTCCAACCCCGCGAGTATGTCCTCAACATGGTCATAAGCAAAAAACCTGTCGATGGCGCGCCGCCGGGGCACCGTTTCGCCCTCTCCCGGCATACCCATAAAGGAGGCGAGCACCGCGTTGACCGCGTCGCCCCCGCACAATGTCCCGACAAGATCGGCAAGATTTTGCGACGACACGCGATGGGTGGCCGCTCCGCAGAGAACCGCATCGGAAACATCAAGACGGTTTCCGGTCAGCGCGCAATACGTGCCGAGTTCGCCGGGCAGTCTGGGCAGCGCATAGGTTGCACCGACGTCGGGAAAGAAGCCGATGCCGACTTCCGGCATGGCGAAGGCATAGCGGTCGCCGGCGATACGATGCGAGCCGTGCAGTGAAATACCGACGCCGCCGCCCATGACGAGACCGTCGATGATTGAAATGTAAGGCTTCGGGTAGCGTTTGATGAAGGCATTGAGCGCATATTCCTCACGGAAAAACTGCAGTGCCTCCGCCTGCCGACCTGCGCGACCAAGTTCGTAAAGCGCCCGGATATCGCCGCCGGCGCAAAAGGCACGCTCGCCATTCGCCGTGACAATGATACGCGTGACAGCATCGTCCGCCGCCCAGAGTTTTAGCTGCGCATGAAGCGCACGCACCATATCGTGCGTCAGGGCATTGAGCGCCTTTGGCCGGTTGAGGATGACGAGACCGGCGCTGCCGCGGCGCTCGAAGAGAATATCCGTCATGTCAGTCAATGCAGCGCCCACAAATATGCGACGATAGACAAAAAGCCGAGCATGCTGCGGACCGCATGCAACCGTCCCCATTTTTCAATCAAACGGCGCGTTTCGGCACTCGCCTGCTCGGGTGCCACCGCCTTGAGCCGACGGTTGACTGGCATAATGGCAATGAGTGTGAAAGGCCAATTGGCGAGCATGAGCGCCGCCCCCGGCAGCCAGCGCCAGTCGTAGGTCACGATGAACGCAAGGATTCCCAGCAGACCCGAGAGCAGGGCCAGGCTGGCCTGCATGACCGCCGCGCGCTCATAGCTCGGCTGCCATTGCGCCAGCATCGCCCGCTCATCAAGACCGAGACGCGCCGGCTGCTCGGCCACATTGATATAGATGGCCGCGCCCGCAAATACGGCTGCGGCGATTAGCGCGAGTTGACCAATCAGCACCGCCATTCAATTCCCCATCAGGTCGCGGCTGATGATCAGGCGCATGATCTCGTTCGTACCTTCCAGGATCTGATGCACGCGCACGTCGCGTAGCACGCGTTCGATCGGATGATCTCGCAGATAACCGTACCCGCCATGCAGTTGCAGACAGCCGTTGACGACCTCAAAGCCAATATCGGTCGCGAGTCGCTTTGCCATGGCGGCCAGGCGCGTCGCCCCCGGCTCCCCGGCGCTTACCGCCTGCGCAGCACGGCGAACCATGAGGCGCGCGGCCTCAAGCTCCGTGGCATAGTCGGCAATGCGAAATTGCAGGGCCTGGAAGTCCAACAGGCGCGACCCGAACTGCTTGCGCTCGCGCATATAGTCAAGCGTGCGGTCGAGACAGAATTGCGCGCCGCCGAGCGAACAGGCCGCGATATTGAGACGCCCGCCATCCAGCCCCATCATCGCAATCCTGAAGCCATCGCCTTCCTTGCCGATGAGGTTCTCTACCGGTACGCGGCAATTCTCGAACATCACCATGGCCGTCGGCTGCGATTTCCAGCCCAGTTTCTTTTCCTGTGCACCGAAGGACAGCCCGGACGTACCCTTCTCGACCACCAGGCAAGAGATTCCCTTCGGGCCAGCGGCACCGGTCCGCACCATGCAGATATAGATATCGGAGACGCCGCCGCCGGAAATGAAGGCCTTGACGCCATCGAGGACATAATAATCGCCCTCTCGGCGTGCCCGCGTAGTCAGACTCGCCGCGTCGGAGCCCGCGCCTGGCTCGGTCAGGCAATAGCTCGCGAAATGCTCCATCGTACAGAGCTTCGGCAACCAGCGTTTGCGCTGCGCCTCTCCGCCGAACGTATCGATCATCCAGGCGGCCATGTTATGGATCGAGATATAAGCCGCCGTTGACGTGCAGCCCTGCGCCAGTTCCTCAAAGATCAGGGTCGCATCGAGCCGGGAGAGGCCGGAGCCGCCGACCTCGTCCCTCACGTAAATCCCGCCAAAGCCAAGGGCCGCAGCCCGGCGCAGGGTGTCCACCGGAAAAATCTCGCCTTCATCCCAGCCGCGGGCATAAGGCATCATCTCGTCCCGGGCGAATTCTCGCGCGGTGGCCTGGAAGGCGCGCTGATCGTCCGACAGGTCGAAATCCATGCTTTCAAGCGATATGTGCGCCGCTTGAAGCAGTCAATCTGCAGCGCAACCGACCCCGGGCGGGGCCCGGCTGGCAGGCCGGCCGCGAAGCGGATAAAAGAGCCAAAACGGAGCCCGTCATGGCCATAAAATTCGGTCGCCCGCTAGAAAGCAAAACCCGCTATGTGCCGGCCGAGCCCGGCAGCACCGCCACGGGCGCCGCGCTGGATCTGCCGGTGCGCCCGCGGCGCCTCCGCCGCGCCGAATGGCTCCGCCGCATGGTCCGCGAGAACGTGCTCACCGCCGACGACCTGATCTGGCCGGTCTTCGTGGTGGACGGCCACAAGGTCCGCTCCGCTGTCGAATCGATGCCGGGCGTCGAACGGCTATCGATCGACGAAATGCTGCGCGCCGCCGAACAAGCCGCAAAGCTCTCGATTCCCTGCCTTGCGCTGTTTCCCTATACCGATCCCAAACTACGCGATGAGCATGGCTCCGAGGCGACCAATCCTGACAACTTGGTTTGCCGCGCCATCCGCGCAATCAAGGCTGAATTTCCGGAGCTCGGCGTATTGTGCGACGTCGCGCTCGACCCCTTCACCAGTCACGGCCATGACGGGTTGATCCGCGACGGCGTGATCCTCAACGACGAGACCGTCGAAATTCTGGTGCAGCAGTCGCTGGTCCAGGCCGAGGCAGGTTGCGATATTATCGCACCCTCCGACATGATGGATGGACGTGTCGGCGCGATCCGCGCGGGACTCGACGCAGCCGGACGGACTGACGTCGCGATCATGGCCTATGCGTCGAAATATGCGTCGGCCTTCTATGGCCCGTTCCGCGATGCAGTGGGCTCATCGAAAACGCTGACCGGCGACAAGCGCACCTACCAGATGGACTGCGCCAATTCCGACGAAGCCTTGCGCGAGGTCGCTCTCGATATCGAGGAAGGCGCCGACATGGTGATGGTGAAACCCGGCCTGCCCTATCTCGACATCGTGCGGCGGGTGAAAGACACCTTCGGCATCCCGACCTTCGCCTATCAGGTGTCGGGCGAGTATGCGATGATCATGGCGGCGGCCAAGAACGGCTGGCTCGATGGCGAGCGCGCGATGGTCGAAAGCCTGATCGCTTTCAAACGCGCGGGCTGCGACGGTATTCTGACCTACTTTGCGCCGAAGGTCGCGGAAATGCTGCGTCGAGAGAATTGATTTCGTCTGGACTTCCATCCGCTCGCAGCCGCCCGCGCGGCCGAAATCATTCCATCATCTCGCCGGCATGGATCCGTACCGGCTGAAAGCCGTCATCGGCCATCGCCTTGATGATCTCCTCCGCATGCGAGCGGTCGCGTGTTTCAACCGTGACGTCGAGCCGTGCGCCCTTCGCGGGTACATCCAGAAACAGCCGTTTGTGGTCGACTTCCAGGATGTTGGCACCAAGCTCTCCGAGCCGCGTGGCGATCAGACCGAGCACACCCGGCCGGTCCGGAATCGTCAGGCGGAACGAGACAATCTGCTCTCCGCGTTCGAGTTCGCGCACCATGATGGACGCGAGAATGCGCGGATCAATATTGCCGCCGGACAGGATCAAGCCCACCCTTTTGCCGCGAAAACGGACCGGGTCTTTCAGCATGGCCGCCAGCCCGGCCGCCCCCGCTCCTTCCGCCATCGTTTTCTGCAACGTCAGATAGATGTTCACGGCGCTTTCGAGATGGGTTTCATCCACCAGCAGGACCTGTGAGACGAGCTCGCGCACGATCGGTAATGTCAAACGTCCGACATTCTTCACGGCAATGCCTTCCGCCAGCGTCGGACCGCCGATCGGCAAATCCTGACCGGTGAGCGCGTTCCACATCGAGGGATAGAGCGCAGGTTCGACGCCCACGACTTCGATATCCGGCCGGCACGCTTTCGCAGCCAGAGCATTGCCGGAAATCAGCCCGCCGCCCCCGATCGGCACCACAAGGCAATCCAGGCCCGGCTCGTCCTGCAGCATCTCAAGCGCGATGGTACCCTGGCCGGCAATGACGCGTTGGTCGTCATAGGGATGAACCACCACGAAATTGTGCTGGCTCTGCAACTCCTCCATTCGCGCCTGCGCTTCGGCCACGGTCTCGCCATGCAGCACCACCGTTGCGCCATATCCGCGCGTCGCGGCGACCTTCACCAGAGGCGTCGTGCCCGGCCTCACGATGGTCGCTGCGATGCCCAACCTTGCGGCATGATAGGCGACGGCCTGCGCATGATTGCCAGCCGACATTGCGATCACGCCGCGGCTGCGCTCTGTCTCGTCAAGGCTCGCCAGCTTGTTGAGCGCACCACGCTCCTTGAAGGAATTCGTAACCTGCAAATTCTCGTATTTCACAAACACACTGGCGCCGGTGAGGTCGGACAGCCGGGGTGCGGGCAGCATCGGAGTCCGCACCACCCGATTGGCAAGCACAGTCTGCGCGGCTTCGATATCCTTGATGGACAGGGTCATGGTCGTGGCAATACCGGACTGAAGGTGGCGTATCCGCGGCACCAGACGCCATGTTTTCGGCGAGATCAACAGCCAGAAACGCATCCCCGGGTCGCACGTGGCCGTTCTGGCTTCGTGCCATCACACTGAGTCTGGTCATGCCGAAGCTGTTATGGACCTACGCCGGACGTCTGGCTTTCTCGGTCGCCTGTTCGATCGTCGGAGCCTTGATCGTTTCCAAACTTGGATTGCTGCATCCGCAGCCAGCCACAAAACTAGAGAAAATCGTTTTCGACCAATCAGACCTGACCCGTTTTGACGACTTTGCACAGCGGGTCGAGGGCGGGCACGTCGCCATACGCGAATTGAAGGCGGCCCAGGAGGCGGAAGCTCGTCGCAACGCAGCCACTGCGACGAGGAAAGATGCGATTGGCGAGGACAAGTCCCCGTCACAGGCTCGCATTTTGACCCATCCCGCCGGGTCGCAGGACAACAGAAAATCTACCGCGCCCCGCCGCGAGATGGTGTTTGTGACAGAAAAAACCGAGGCTTTGCCGGCTCCGGAGAGAACGGAGACGCTGGCGCCACCACTGGTGATCATACCGACGCATCTCGCCGATGGCCGCCCCTCGCGGGAGGGCCTTGAAGGCGCCTTCGACAAACTCACGGCCGGGGTTGCCAAAATCCGTGACTTTGTCGTGAATGCGACCCGTATCGAAAAGCCCGTGCCTTTGCCGTTCGGCTCAACGTCGACGGCCTCCGATTCGCTGCTTGCGATCGACGAACTGCGCAGCCGCCTGAAACTGCCCGCTTTTGACTTGTGACCGGGGATTTTGACCGGGCACCGCTCTCGCAAATCTGATTGGACGACGCCGTATCCCCCTTGCGCCGGGACGTTTTTTGTCCCCATGTTTAAGTGCAAGCAAGGATGACTCATGAGCAGCGCTTCCGGCGGAAACGATCCGAAACAGATCGGCGTCTCGTTCGATGTGAAGCCGCACGCCTATGACCCGGCGACGCAGCCCGAACTGTTCGATGGCGTGCCGGCGCGGCGCGTGATCGCCTTCCTGATCGATCTGATCATTCTTGCCGTGCCGATGGTGTTCCTGGCGATGTTCATCTTCGCCATCGGCATCGTGACCCTGGGGTTGGGTTTTGTACTTTATGGGCTGATGCCGGCGATCTCGGTGCTGTGGGCCCTGTTCTATTACGGCATGACACTCGGCAGCCCACGTTCAGCCACCATCGGCATGCGGGTCATGGACCTGGAAATGCGCACCTGGTACGGCGCGCCCAGCTATTTCCTGCTGGGCGCCGTACATGCGGTGGTGTTCTGGGTCACGGTCTCGGCGCTGACCCCTTTGATCCTGCTGGTCTGCTTCTTCAATTCTCGGCGCCGCCTGCTGCATGACATGCTGGTGGGCACCGTGGTCATCAACAACCAGGTCCGCGCTGCTGCCGTGCGGCCGGTCCGACCGCAGACCTGACGGCCGGACCTGTCCCTTTGACGAACGGCCCCTGACGGGAGACAGTGGAGCTACGGAAGGAGGCTCGGTTTCACCACGTGACCCAGCATTCGCGCGACACACCGCAATTTTATCTGACGGCGCCTTCACCCTGCCCGTATCTGCAGGGAAAAGAGGAGCGGAAGGTGTTCACGCATCTCGTGGGAGAGCGCGCGCCGGGCCTTAACGACCTTCTGACCCATGGCGGGTTCCGCCGGAGCCAATCCATTGCCTACCGCCCGGCCTGCGAGGGCTGCCGCGCCTGCATTTCCGTCCGGGTCGTCGTAGACGACTTCCAGCCCAGCCGATCGATGCGGAGGATCGCCGACCGCAATAACGATCTGGTCGGTGAAATGCGCCACGCCACCCCGACCTCAGAGCAATACTCGATCTTTCGCGCCTATCTCGACGCCAGGCATCGCGACGGCGGCATGGCCGACATGACGGTACTGGACTACGCCATGATGGTGGAGGACAGTCATGTGGAAACCCGCATCGTCGAATATCGGCGGCGGAGTCCGGATTCAGCCTTTCAAGGACGGGGCAGCGGCACACTGCTTGCGGTTGCCCTGACCGACATCCTCAATGACGGGCTCTCGATGGTCTATTCCTTCTTCGAGCCGGACGAGAGCGTGCGTTCGCTCGGCACTTTCATGATTCTCGACCACATCGCGCGGGCCCACCGTATGGGACTGCCCTACGTCTATCTCGGCTATTGGGTACGCGGCTCACACAAGATGGACTACAAGAGCCGTTTCCTCCCGCAGGAGCGCTTGCTCGCCCAGGGCTGGGTGCGGGCGGAGACGTAAGCAGGCGACAATCCTGCTTACGGCGCGGAAACGATCATCTTTCCGAACTTGTTGCTCCTCGGAAACCCTTTCGGCGCAAGGCGCCCAGCGTCGGCACGATTGCCGCGCCAAACCGCCAATTCCTTCAACGTCATGGTGACACCGCGCCCGGAACTGCCGAACCAGGTAAGCCCCTCCTTGGCCGTGAAGGTGATCAGATCGGACAAACTGCCGTCCTTGTAACGCTGCAACCGCACGCCGGCGCCACGGCTCATCTCGGGCACCTGCTCAAGCGGGAAAATCACCATCTTTCGATTCTCGCCGATCGCAGCAACCAGTTCACCATCAATTGTGGTGATGGCGCAGGCGCCGTCCTTATCCTTGACGTTGAGCACCTGCTTGCCCTTCCGGGTGTTTCCGAGACATTCCTCCTCGGCGACAACGAAGCCGCGTCCGCTCTGGCTGCCGACCAGGAATTTGCGGCCGCCCCGGAACGCAAAGACCGAGATGATATCGGCGTCGCCTTCGAGATCGATGAACAGGCGCACCGGCTCACCATGCCCGCGCCCGCCCGGCAGCTTGCCGACATCGATAGTGTAGAAGCGGCCATTGGTTGCGAATAGCAGACACTTCGATGTGGTCTCGGCGTGGAACGAGAATTTCAGGCTGTCGTCGGTCTTGAACACGACGCCGGACAGATCCTCGACATGGCCGCGCAGCGCACGAATCCAGCCCTTCTCCGACACCACGACGGTCACCGGCTCGCGCACCACCAAGGCTTCTTCCACCGCCGCGACGGCATGCTCGGCGACCTCTCCGAAGCTCGTCCGGCGCCGGCCCAGATCTGTCTTCGGGCCGAAAGCGTCGCGCACCGCCTTGATCTCGGCGCCCACTTTCTTCCACTGCAGGTCTTCCGAGCCGAGCAATTCCTTCAGGCCCTTGCGCTCCTCGCGCAACGCCTTGTC
>JAEWCJ010000239.1 GCA_023390695.1 Pseudomonadota bacterium
GACCTGATGATGCCCTGTGAACAGGCCGAGCGGATCGTACTTTCTCTTGGTCGCGAGCAACCGCCTGTAATGCGGCCCCCACGCCGCCTCACGCCAGTTCTTCTCGAAGAAGCTCATCTCGGAAGAATAGGAGCCGCTGTCCGGCGCGACCTTGCGCAATTCGCGCATCGCGGCGGAGATTTTCTTCGCGTCATTTCGCGCCGCCAAGCGATCGGGCTCGTGCCCGGGCACACCAGGATAAGCGTGATGTTGTCCGCCGGCAACGATCGCGAGCGCGAAGGCGTCGATCGCACCGGGATGGATCGAGGTTGCCCGCGCCTCTGCCCGCCGCTCCCGCGTCGCGCCGGCCAATCCCTTGTTGAAATGCAGCCCGACCGCGAAATGCCGCGAAGCTGCGAACAAGGCATCCGCCAGCATCGCGCGCCTGGACCGTGCCAACAGCCGCTCAGGCAGCCAGGCCGACTCGTAACCGGACAGGAAAATACCGACCTCACCGGCATTGCCGGACCACCAGAAGCGGCCCGGCGCCGCATTCGGCCGCTCGTCGGCGATGATGGAATCGGGGAAATGGGCGCGCCGATAGGTGAAGTCCCACCAGTGACGCGCCGGCATCGAGAGAACGCGCGGCTCGGTGACTTTCGTAAAATCGCCGGCGCTGCTCGCCAGCATGTCCCAGAACGGCGTCCAGACCGCCCGCGCCTCGTCGTCGGACAATCCCTGGAACACCATCGCAATGTCGAGCGTGTTGTCGGGCTTTAGCGTGATCTGTTCGCCCCAATGCGGGTTGATCAGCGCATCGGCGGTGAAGCGGCAAACCTGTCCGATGAGACGGCGGAAGGCGGCATCGGACGATGCCACGATGGTCTGGCCGAGAAAGCCGAAACGTTCTGGCAGCGCACGCGTGGCCAGCGTCAGACGTGTGGTGATCCCGAAGCCGGCGCCGCCGCCCTTGAGCGCCATGAAGAGATCGGGATGGCGGCAGGCATTGGCAATGCGCACCTCGCCATCGGCGGTCACGATCTCGGCTTCCAAAAGGCTCGCGGCAACCAGCCCGCCATATTTGGAGAAACTGCCGAAACCGCCGGTCTGAACATGGCCGCCGACACCGACGCTGGTGCAGCCGCCGCCTTGCACATAGCGGCCGTGCCGGGTGGTGACGAAATCGTAGAGCTGAATGAATTTTGCGCCCGATCCGACACTGACCGCCGGTTGCGGCTTGATCTTGCCGTCGCAGCCGGACGGCACGAAAGCCTCGTGCATTTCAAGCGCGTCCATGCGCCTGGTCCAGATCATCAGACTGTCGGGCGCGTTCGACTGCCCGAGATAGCTGTGCGCACCGCCTTTCACCACCAGACGCAAATTCTTCTCGCGGGCGAAATTGACCGCCGCCGCGACATCGGCGGCATGCGCAGCCTCGACAGCGTAAACGCTCGGCGCCGAAATCCAGCCGTCGATCCAGCCGGCAGACTGTGTGGCGCCGGCCTGATCCTGGATGAAAAAGGGATTCTGCAGATCCTTGAGCGCCGCCTCGCACAAGTCACCATCCGCATCGCGCAGGCATTGCGCCAACGGCGAGGTCACCGGCGCGAGCCGCCCCCCGACGGCATTGCGCAGCTTCTCCCATTCGGCGGCAGACGGCCATTCCGGATCATGGGGCCGTACGCGCCGGCGCGGCGGTGTCTTCGCAGCACCCTTCGCCGCCGACGGCAATACGGACACAAGACCGTTGGTCAGAACCCAGGCAGCCGCGCTCTTGAGCAGGCTCCGACGGCGCATTTGGCCCTCCACCCCCCGACGATGACGGTGCCAGAGAACCATCACTTTATGAAGATCAGGTTGTCCGCTCGCATGGAGGCGGCGGGACGCGGATTGCTCTTATTCCGCCGCTCGCCCCGCTGCGGTTGAACGGCCGAACATCGCTTCCATCTCGCGCCGCGCCTTCACCGCAGAATCCGCTGCGTCATAGGCGACGTCATCCCATGTCAGTTGCGTTCCTTCGGCGACGTCGCGCTTCAGCGCAATCTCATGCGCGAGACCGAGTGGCAGCAATCCTCGCTCGAGAGAAACATCGGCCGGCGTCTGCTTGCCCCAGACGCAGAAGCCGCCCTCACCGTCCAGCATCTCGCCGGCCTTGAGATCGCGCTTCGCGGTCGCCACGACGTCGGAGCGGAAACCGGTCGGCGTGCCGGTCGGCTCGCCGCGCAGGGCGACGGAGGCGACCGAAATGCCGAGCTCGAGGCCGATCATGTGCACCGGCCGGTAGAGCGCGGCAAAGCGGCCGCTCTTGTCCGGCATCAGGTGATATTCACGAAAGCAGCGTCGCGCATATTCGGTCTCGCCCTCGAACACGACGAACGTCCCCATCGCGAGGTGATGCGGCACATCGCGCTCCTCGCGATCGACGGAAGACACCACTTCGGTCACGCCGGCCTTTTCCAACGCCCCGCCATCGCTTTTCGGCTTGCAGATATCGGCGAGGTCGAAGCGGCTGGCGGCCGGAAAGCTCAAGCCCCCGCTCTGCGGGACGAGGCCGGTAGCATTGCACACCGCGGTCATCTCGATGCCGGACTTGGTGCCGTCGATGAAGGAATTGAACATCTTCGGATTGATCGACTTGCGGTCGTCGATGCGCAGATATTTGTCGAGGATGTCCCACACCGTGTCGGGATTGGAGCGGTGATAGCTGGGATGGTAGCGGGTGCCCTTCCCGGCCGAGATCACCTTGAAGCCGCAGGCGCGCGCCCAGTCGATATGTTCGCAGATCAGCGCCGGCTGATCGCCCCAGGCGAGGCTGTACACCACGCCCGCCTGCCGCGCGCGATGCGCGAGCAGCGGCCCCGCCAGCGCATCGGCTTCGACATTGACCATGACGATATGCTTGCCATGCGCAATCGCAGCAAGCGCGAAGCGGATGCCCGTTTTCGGATCGCCGGTCGCTTCCACGATGACGTCGATGTCGGGACAGGCAATGAGGCTGCCGGCATCCTGCGTCACATGCGTGCGCCGGCTCTTCAGCGCTTCGCCCAGTGACGCTGCGGCGAAAGCTTCTTCGCTCCAGCCGGCGCTGCGCAACTGATTTTGTGCACGCGTGACGTCGAGATCGGCGAGCCCCGCAAGATGCAGGCCCGGCGTCAACCGCGCCTGCGACAGAAACATGGTGCCGAATTTGCCGGCGCCGATCAGCCCGACACGCACGGGCTGGCCGGCGCTTTCGCGCGCGAGCAATTTGGTTGCGAGGTTCACGGCTGGGATCTCACTGACAGGCCGCCTTGGTCACGACCGTCTCCATGGTGCAGGCGCTGTCGGAGGGATTGCCGCTCAGCCAGGCGCGCGCCGAACATTTGCGCGAGGTCTGGATGTCGGCGCTCTTGCCGAGCGCAAAGCCTTTCGTCTTGCAGATTTTCTCCGCCGCGGCCTGGCAATCCGGCGATCCGTTCGGCGCGACCTCGCAGAGTTCGCGGCCGTCCACGATCCTGGTGCCGGACAATTTCGAAAAGGCGTCCGCCGCATCCTTGGCCGCCTTCTCGTTGAGCTCATGCAGCTTTCGCCAGTTCTCGTTCGATTTGTCGACACTCGCCTTGAAATCCGCCGACGACTTGTCGAGCCAGCGTCCAAGCGCGTCGAAAAAGCCGTCTTTCCGCGGCGCAGCCTGGGATTGCGGTACGGCGTCGGATTGCGGCACGGCATCGGAGGCCGGCGGAGCCAGCGGCGGCAACGGCTCATCCGGCAAGGTCTGGACTTGGGCAGGGGGAGCCGGCGGCGGACCGGCCGGTGGAAGCGGCGTCTGCTGCGCAGATGCGGCCAGGACCGGCATCACAAAAAACGCAGCGAAAGCCCACGGTAAAACGCTCGATCCGTCACCCCCGGACCGGGAGGCAGGATTTCCCCCTGGCGTCATCATCTCTCTCATCAACCCGGCTGGCTGGACTGATCCTCACATCGCAAAGCCTTCTCTGGCGGCCGGCAATGGCGAAAGTGAGGATTTCCGGCCACATATGATCAAAACAGGTATATGGCTGCAACAATTCCCGCGACGATCAAAATGCCCCCGAGCGTGACCCAGAGGCCCAGCCGCTCCTCAATGATGGCGCGGGCCCGCAACCCATAGCGGCTGATGAGGAAGGCCACGAGATAGAAGCGCCCTCCGCGTGCGACAAACGACAGCAATATGAACATCAGCAGGTCGTAGCCGGCGAAGCCGGAGGTGATGGTCACGATCTTGTAGGGGATCGGGGTCAGCCCTTTCAGCAGGATGATCCAGGCGCCGTATTCATTATAGGCCTGCCGGAAGGCATCGACCTTGTCTCCATATCCGTAGAGCGAAATCACCCACTGGCCGACGGAATCGTACAGGACCGCGCCGATGGCATAGCCGAGCAAGCCGCCCGCCACCGAGGTCCAGGTGCACAGAAAGGCATAGGAATAAGCCTTGTCCGGCCGCGCCAGCGACATCGGGATCAGCATCGCGTCGGGCGGAACCGGAAAGAAAGAACTTTCCAGGAACGACACGATCCCCATGATCCAGGTCGCGAACGGCTTGTAGGCGGCGGCGATACACCAGTCGTAAAGGCGACGAAGCATGCGGACGGCTTTTTACAATTCCTGGGTGAAGGCGCGCATGACACGCCCGGAAGAGGGGGATTAGCGCCGCTTGGGAACGCGGCGCGGTTCGAGCGCCACGACTTTGCGCCGAGATGCCGTTATGGGCAAATCCTTTGGCAATTTCTCGGCAAGACCGAACAGACGCTCGCGGCGTTCCATTTCCGCCCAGACATCCTGTGGCCGGATCCCGCTCGCCGCCCAAAGCACGACCAGATTGTAGAGCAGGTCCGCGCTTTCGCGGACGACAGCCTCGCGGTCGCCCTGCATGGCGTCGATCACCACCTCGACCGCCTCTTCCGCCAGCTTCTTGGAGATCTTGGAGCGGCCGGCCCGCATCAGCCGGGCGGTGCGCGAACTCGCCGGATCGCCCTTTTTGAGGTCGACAACGGACTTGTAGAGGCGCTCCAGCGAATCACTCATCCGTGCACAATACCTCCAATTGTGAAAGTGCGCGTTAACGAATATCCGCCTGCTCC
>JAEWCJ010000245.1 GCA_023390695.1 Pseudomonadota bacterium
GCGCAACACTTCACATAAAGACCCGCCCGGCGGGGACAATGCCGGGCGGGCAGGCAGACGGCGCCGGGTGGAAGGGCGCGAGCGCCGACCGCTTCTCGGTCAACAGCCCGGCTTAGCGGCACACCCACACTTTGCCGGCGTAATAGCCATAGGCGTCGTAGCGCTTGACCCAGTGGCAGCGGTAAGCCGGGCCGTAATAGCTGTGGGCATAGGCGCCCGAAGCAACCAGCGCGCCGGCGGCGACACCGATGGCGAGGCCGGTGCCGAATTTCGGACCCGCCTGCGCCTCCTGACTGGTGGCGGCAAACGCACCGGTCAGGGTCGCGGCAGCAAGAGCAACGGCGGCAATCTTGGAACGGATGGTCATGGCTTTCTCCCTTTGGAAACTCGGCGGGCCCTCTTGGCCCCATGCACATTGGTCGCCGGCACCGCGCCGGCGGTTCAACGGGATTTCCGGTATCGGGATATTTGCGGCCACGAGCTGATATTGCTGGCAAATCTGTCAGCGTTCGCGGACCGGCGGATTCCAGAGCGAGCGCCACCAGTCGGACACGGCCTGCGTCTTCCGGCGCAGCCAGTCCTGCGCCTCGCGCGACAGGACCTGGTTGTCCGGTTCGTCGCGCGGATGCCCTTGCCGCCATTGCCGGGGTGCCTCGAATGTGCCCGCCCACAATCCGCGTCTGCCCGCACGCGCTTCGCTTTCGGCGCTGAGGTAGCGGCTGGTGGCCCCCCGTCCCTTGTAGGCGGTGGCCCAGCCGTTGCGCACCATCACCTCGCCGACATCGCGGCCGCCGACGCTGCATGTCGCCACGATGCGGCGGAAGCGGTCGCGCGTGATCGTCCGGCAATCGACCGGCCCCTGATTGAGCAGCCTGCGCAACTCGTCACGCGCCCGGCGGCCGCAGGTCCATTCGCGGCCCGCTCCGTCCCTGCACATCTGATCCAGTTCCGGCGCGTCGATGTTCTGCAGACGATACCGCTCGCCGCCCATGCGGAAGCTGTCGCCGTCGGCGACGGCAATGGAATTCGCATGCGAGACCGCCGCCGACACGGCAACGAATGCAATCACCAAAAACAGTCTGATCATGTCGGCCTGCTGAACATCGCATTATACAACGCGACTATGAACGACGCGGCTGCGTCACCATAGCATCCACAAGCTCTGGCACAGCCGGATACCGGACGCGTCTGGTTTACAGGTATTCCAGTTCGAATCAATGCAAGCGCCCGCACATATCAGCTCTGCGCGCGACGTCATGCCGTGACGCGAATTTCAACTATTGTGGTCGCGTTTCGAATCGAAACGCAGTGCTGGGGCGATGCAGGATATTCCAGGATACCGTCGCGAACACTGCCGAATTCCGCATTGAAGGAGGCAAGACATGTTTCAGAAATTTACCGCCGAACTGATCGGCACGTTCTGGCTGGTGCTCGGAGGCTGCGGCAGCGCCGTGCTCGCGGCGGCGTTTCCGCAAGTCGGCATCGGCCTGCTCGGCGTTGCCTTTGCGTTCGGCCTGACCGTGCTGACAATGGCCTATGCCATCGGCCATGTTTCGGGATGCCACCTCAATCCCGCGGTGACCGTCGGTTTGTGGGCCGGGGGACGCTTTCCCGCGAAGGAGGTCGTTCCCTACATCGTCGCGCAGGTGGCCGGCGCGATCATCGCCGCATTCGTTCTTTATGCAATCGCCAGCGGCAAAGCCGGTTTCGATCTGGCCAAGAGCGGGCTTGCCGCCAACGGCTTCGGCGAACATTCGCCCGGCGGTTACAATCTCAATGCCGCTCTGCTCACCGAAGTCGTGATGACGTTCATGTTCCTGTTCGTCATCCTCGGTTCGACCCATGGAAAAGCGCCGGCCGGCTTTGCTCCGATCGCGATCGGTCTGTGCCTGACGCTGATCCATCTGATCAGCATCCCGGTCACCAACACCTCAGTCAATCCGGCGCGCAGCACCGGTCCGGCGCTGGTCATGGGCGGCTGGGCGCTCGAGCAGCTCTGGCTGTTCTGGGTGGCGCCGATCGCCGGCGCCGCCTTGTCCGGCTTCGCCTACCGGCTGTTCGACAAGCGCTGACGCGCCCAAAGAGCGCGGCGGGTCTAGCGGCCCGCCGCCTCGTTCGACGATACCGCCTCGTGCGACTTGCCTTCCGCCGACAGCACCGCGCGATAGGCATCGGCGAGGCCGACACCGAAATCCCTGTCGCGTCCTTTCGGACCGAGATCCTTCGCCGTCGACAACAGCACGCGCCGCAACCCGTCCGGCGACAGATCGGGATTGCGTTCCAGCACCAGCGCGGCAATGCCGCTGACATGCGCGGCGGCAAACGATGTGCCGGACGACATCTGATAGGACGCCGCCGGCGACGGCACCAGAATATCGACGCCCGGCGCCGAGACCGCGACATGGTTGCCGCGATTGGACGGCTGGAAGAGCTTGTCCTCGGCATCGGTCGCGGTGACCGCGATCACGTTGCTGTCGGCCGCCGGTTAGAGCGGCGGCGATTTCGCGCCGGCATTGCCTGCGGCGGCGATCAGCGTCACGCCCTTCTTGTGCGCCGCCGTCAGCGCACGCCCCAAAGCCGGATCTTTCGGTCCGGCAAAACTCATATTGATGACGCGGGCGCCTTTCGTCACCGACCAGTCGAGACCCTTCAGAATGTTGAAGGTCGTTCCCTGCGCGCCGCTGCCGGAGGGATCGAAGGCGCGCACCGCCAGCACTTTCGCGCGCGGGGCAACGCCCATCAGACGCGACTGCGCGGCAATGGCGCCGGCGATGCCGGTGCCATGCGCATGCGGCTCGCTGCCGCCCAGCGTGTCGAGCGAGTCGACAATGGCGTCGGCCAGTTCGGGATGCGAGGCGTCGATGCCGGAATCGATCACCGCCACCAGGATGCGATCGCCCTTGGTGACATTATGCGCTTCCGGCAGACGCAGCTTGCCGAGCGCGTATTGCGCGGGATCGCCGTATGAGGCGGCGGTAGCGCCCTGCTGCAACTGATAGACGTAATTGGGTTGCACCGAGCGGACATTGCGGTCGGCCTCGAGACCGCGGATCACGTCATTCATCGACCGTCCCTGCGGGATCGTCCAGCGGAACATCGTCGTGCCGGTCAGTTCGAAGCTCTGCGACTCCACCCGTGTGAGACGATAACGCCGCGCCAGCGCGTCCACCGTCTGGCCGGACGTCCGGGTGTCGACTTCGATCACCACTTCGTTGGGCACGAAGCGCCGTTCGCCGGCGGGCGGCACGCCGGACGCGCGCCGCGGCGGGCGGGATTGCGCCGATCTTTTGCGGTCGTCGGCCAACCACAATTGCGGCTCTGGCTCTGGTGTTGTTACCGGTCTTGGCCACGGCTTCGGCCTTGGCCTTGCCTCTGGTTTGGGCCTTGTCTCTGGTTTGGGCCTTGACCCCGGTCGGGGCTTCGGTCCTGTGTCCGACACACTACTTTGCGTCGGATAAACGCGCGGGGTGCGGAATTCGGGCGCGCGCGGGCCGACCGATCCCATATTGACGCTGGGAGCGCGCATGCCGCCGCTGGTGCTGAAGCTTTGCGCAACCGCGAGGTCGGGAAGCGCCAATACACCCAACACCGCCGCGCCAAGCGCGATGCAGATGCGCCCTCTGAAAATCGTCGCGTGCGACCGCATGGCCAATGCCTCCATGACGTGCCCCGAATTCAACTTTGCAAGACGCCCGTTTCAGGGCGGCCCGTCGCTATTCGGCGGGTACGGCAAGACCGACGGCCTTGTCCTGCTGCAGACGCTTCACCGTCTCGGCAAGCTGCTCCTTCGGCATCGCCGTCATCGACAGCCTGACGCGATAGAAACCGGTGCCGGCCGCCGGCCCGGAGACGATGCTCGCCTTGTTGGCTTCCAGGAAGGCGGTGATGTCGGCGGCGGTCGCCTGCGGATTGAAGCGGATCTGCGCAAAGG
>JAEWCJ010000259.1 GCA_023390695.1 Pseudomonadota bacterium
CTCATTCCCGCGAAAGCGGGAATCCAATGAAACCGGCACTGGGTCCCCGCTTTCCCGGGGACGAACGGAAAGAAATCTGATTCAACGCAAATGAATCAGACCCTAGACGAGTGGTCAGAGAGAATCGCGTTTGCGGATGACAGTTGCCCTGCCGTCATCCACGAGGATTTCCGCCGGTGCGGGATGGCTGAGAAAGCCGGACGGACTCGCGGATAACGCATAGGCGCCGGACTGCATCACCGCGACCAGATCGCCGGCGGCCAGAGCGGGCATGTCGGCCTTGCGGGCAAGCGTGTCGAGCGGGGTGCAGAGCGGGCCGACGATCGTACAGGGCGATTCTGCGGATGCATGCATGTGTGCGGGTGCGATGACCGGATAGTCGCGCTTCATGACCTGCCCCAGATTGCCGGAGGCGGCGAGATGATGATGCATGCCGCCGTCGGTGACGACGAAGCGTGTGCCGCGCGAGAGTTTGCTGGCAATGACACGCGCCACATAGAGCCCGCTGGGACCGACCAGATAGCGGCCGGGTTCGACGATCACGCGCGCCTCACGCAGCAGCGGGTCGGCGCGCTTCATGCTTTCGAGTTCCGGAATCTGCGCGCGCAAGCGCGCAAGGTCGAGCGGAGCTTCGCCGGCGTAATAGGGAATGCCGAGGCCGCCGCCGAGGTCGATGCTGCGCAACGGCCGGCCGATGTCGCGGGCCACCCGCGCGGCAAGGTCGAGGCCATGCCGCCATTGCGTCAGCAGCGTGCCGGCATCGAGGATCTGCGTGCCGGCGAAGAGATGAACGCCGCAAAGATCGAGATGGCGCTTGCCGCCCAGTACCTTGAGCACCTCGCCGATCTGTTCTTCGTCGAAGCCGAAAGGCGAGGGTTTGCCGCCCATGCGCATGGCGCCGCCTTGCGCCGCCGCCACCGGATTGATGCGGACGGCGACCGCGATGGTTTTGCTGGCGCGCGCGCCGATCGCGTCGACGCGGTCGATTTCCTCGAAGCTCTCGAGATGGATTTCGCCGATGCCCGCGCGGATGACATGGTCGAGTTCATCGTCGCGTTTTCCCGGACCCGCGAACAGAATCCGGTCCGGCGATGCGCCGGCCTGACGCGCGCGCACATATTCTCCAACCGACGCGATTTCGATGCCTGCGCCCTGATCGACGAAGATGCGCGCCACCGCCGGATTCGGATTGGCCTTGATCGAGAAGAATATCTGCGCAAATCCCGCCAGCGCCTCCGCCAGTTGTGCGTGACACCGCCGCATCACGACGGCGTCATAGACGAAGAGCGGCGTTCCGAATGTGTCGGCAAGCGTGGCAACCGAAAGGTCGCCGACGATCAGGTCGCCGCCGCGAACCGTGAAATGTTCGCAGACCAATTGCGCGGTGAGCGAACGCCCCTCTGCCGGATCAGTGGGCATCGCCGGCTCTTTCCTTGACCAATGTTTTGTAGTCGACCTTGCCGTTCGGTGTGACCGGCAATTCGTCGACCAGTTCGATATTGGTCGGCAGCATGTAGGAGGCCAGCTTTGCGGATGCGGATTTCAGCGTGGCTGCGATGTCGATCGGCTCGCCGCGCGCCACCGCCACGGCATACACGCGCTGTCCGACGAGCGGATCGGGCAGGCCGATCACCGCGATCTGGCGGAAGGCGCCGCTCGCCATCAGCACTTCCTCGACTTCGGTCGGACTGATGCGGTAGCCGGACGACTTGATCATGGCGTCGTCACGGCCGACGAAGTGGAAGAAGCCGTCTTCGTCCTCGACGACGAGATCGCCGGAATAGCAGACGATGTCGGAGCCGCAATCGGGCGCGATCAGCGGATTGGGACGCAGCACGCGGGCCGTATCGTCGGGCCGTTTCCAGTAACCGAGCGACACCGTGGGGCCGCGATGCACCAGAATGCCGGGTTCGCCGGGTTTCGTGCGGCGGCCGTCCGGCGTGACCGCGAAAATTTCGCATTCCGGGATCGCCTTGCCGATCGAAGTCGGACGGCGATCGATCTCCTGCGGCGGCAGGAAGGTCGAGCGGAACGCCTCGGTCAGCCCATACATCAGGAAGATCTGCGTCTGCGGCAGCAATTCGCGCAGCCGCCGCACCGTATCCGAGGGTACGGCGCCGCCGGAATTGGTGATGTAGCGCAGCGCCGGCAGCGGGGTCTTGGCGAGCAGCGGTGCTGCACGGGTGAGGATCGACCAGATGGTCGGCACGCCCGCAAGCCCGGTGCAGTTGTGATCGCGGATGGCGCGCACGATGTCGTCGCCGAAACGGAAGGTCAGCAAGACCAGCGAGGCGCCTTGTTCCGCCGCGGTCAGAAGCTGGTTGAGGCCGTAGTCGAAACTGAAAGGCAGGATCGAGAGGATACGATCCTCGCCGGTGAGCGCGAGATAGGTGCGGACGATGCGGGCGCCGGCGACAAGATTGCGGTGGCTCAGCATCACCCCTTTCGGGCGTCCGGTCGAGCCGGAGGTGTAGAGGATGGCCGCAAGGTCTTCGCCGATTGCAGAGGACGGCGGGAGGTCGGCGCCGTCGGCGGTTGCGAGATCATCGATGCGGAGCACGGACAATCCGTCAAGGTTGCGCAGCGCCTCTCCATGCGAGGCGACGAAATCCGCGTTGGTGATGACGACCCTGGCCTCGCAATCCTCGATGATGTGCCGGGCTTGCGCGGGGCGCAGCAGCGGATTGACCGGCACGAAAACACCGCCGGCGCGGCTGACGGCAAAGATCGCGGCGCATTCCTCGATGCATTTCGGCAGCAGGATGGCGACGCGGTCGCCGCGCTGCAGGCCGGCGGCTTGCAGAGCCGCTGCATAACGCGCCGCCAGCGTGCGCAGGTCGCCATAGGTGGCCGTGCGCTGGTTCTGAATCAGCGCCACGCGGCCGCTGTCGCCGCGATCGTCCTCTCCCAGCAGATGATGGACAAGTACGGGCGCAGCCGTCACGACCGTTTGCGCTCCGCGAAGGCCACCAGCTTGCCGAAGGTCGCGAAATTGCCGGGCTCGAAATCCTCGTCCGAAATTTCGATTCCCAGTTGTTCGCCGAGAAACATCGCGAGATCGAGGATGCCGAGCGAGTCGATGATGTTGTCTGCGAGCAGCGGCGTCGCATCGTCGAACGAGGTTCCCGACAGGGCCGGAAAACGCTGCCGCAGATAGTCGGCGATCAGGGGCTTCACATCGATGGGATTGGCTGACGACATGCTCGCGGCTCAGACTTGCAGGAAGACATATTCGGAATACGCGAAATCGCATTGCGGCGGCGTGTCTGTGCCCTTGAAGAACGCCGGAGCCGGCCGCCGTGCGAAGAGGCTGCCGGAGATCCGCTCGCTCCGGTCTGCATTCATCGCCAGCAGCAGGAACTTCTCGCGCAGCAGGAACCGCGAGATCGCTGGCATATGCGCGATCACGAGCGCGCGGCTGTCGGCATAGATCAGACGTGCCACCGGCATGCCGCGGCGCCGGGTTCGGGAGAACACCAGCGGATGCAACTGACGGCCGTCCCACAAGCCGCCGGCAATGCAATCGAGCGCGGCATGCTCGTCCATGAGGCGGCGGATCGCGGGCGTGAAGATATCCTGTGGCAGCTTGTGCAGCGGGACAACGTGTGAGCCTCCCGCTGGCTTGAGCGCATGCCAGGGCAGTGCGAACACGAGAATCCCTTCCGTCCAGGCGCGAAAGCCCAGCCGGCCGATTATCGCCTGAACCGGCTCGGTCGGCGTCAGATCGGTATAGAGGGTCTCGTTACAGGCAACGACCCGCTGCAGCATGAGCGGGGCGCGCCAGCGGTGCTCCGGATCGATGTACCAGCTCGACAGGTTGACGATCGGCTGTGCAGGCTTGTCCGGGCGGCGGCTGGGAATGGTCAGAATGACACCGACGTCGCGGCTTTCGGCCTGCAAAAGGTAACCGGCGCCGGCCGCCGGCGACATGGCCCCGAATTGCCTGAGCCGGCCCAGACCGGCTGCCCACGAGGACAGCGGCAGGCGTGCAAACCCACGCGACAGCACCGGCAGTGCCTCGTCCAGGGATTGAAAGCCGATGGGTCGCAGCATTGGTCCGGCGTCCAGTGGAAACAAGTTTCGGACGAGCTTTTTCGGGGCCAACTGGTGAGAAAGACCCTAAAAATTCGGCACGCGCGACATCCTGCCGCGGTTCCTTGGGCGTGCTTATTGCCGCACCCGCGAAGGGTTGGACTTCCGATCTCTGTTGCGGCGCAAAACGGACTGCGCCACACTTGATAAAACGTGCCGTAAAACACGTCCAGCCGGAGGACCATGCAATGGCAGCCGTTGCAAAGCTTAAGGCGGTGAAGGACCTCTATGCCGTCGGGGAAGTCCCCCCGCTCGGACATGTTCCCAAGAGCATGCATGCCTGGGCGATCCGCAAGGAACGTCACGGTCCTCCGGAATCCTCGATGCAGATCGAGGTCGTCCCGACCTGGCCCATCGCCGAGGACGAAGTGCTGGTCTTCGTGATGGCTGGCGGGGTGAACTATAACGGCGTCTGGGCCGGTCTCGGCGTGCCGATCTCGCCGCTCGATGTGCACAAGAACCCGTTCCACGTCGCCGGCTCCGACGCCTCCGGCGTGGTCTGGGCGGTCGGCGCCAAGGTGAAGCGCTGGAAGGTCGGCGACGAGGTCATCGTCCATTGCAATCAGGACGATGGCGACGACGAGGAATGCAATGGCGGCGATCCGCTGCTGTCGCCATCGCAGCGCATCTGGGGTTACGAGACGCCGGATGGCTCCTTCGCGCAATTCTGCCGCGTGCAGTCGCGGCAATTGATGCCGAAGCCCAGGCATCTCTCCTGGGAAGAAGCGGCCTGCTACACGCTGACGCTCGCCACCGCCTATCGCATGCTGTTCGGGCATTCGCCGCACACGCTCAAGCCAGGCGACCATGTGCTCGTCTGGGGCGCCTCGGGCGGGCTCGGGGTGTTCGGCGTGCAGCTTGCCGCCGCTTCGGGCGCCAACGCCATCGGCATCATCTCCGACGAGAGCAAGCGCGATTATGTGCTCGGTCTTGGCGCCAAGGGCGTCATCAACCGCAAGGATTTCAATTGCTGGGGCCAGATGCCGACGGTGAACACCCCGGAATATAACGAGTGGCTGAAAGAGGCCCGGAAATTCGGCAAGGCGATCTGGGACATCACCGGCAAGCGCGATGTCGATATCGTATTCGAGCATCCGGGCGAAGCCACATTCCCGGTGTCATGCCTGGTCGTGAAGCGCGGCGGCATGGTCGTGTTCTGCGCCGGCACCTCGGGCTTCAACATCACCTTCGACGCCCGCTATGTCTGGATGCGGCAGAAGCGGATCCAGGGCTCGCATTTCGCGCATCTGAAACAGGCCAGCGCCGCCAACCAGTTCGTGCTCGACCGGCGCATCGACCCCTGCATGAGCGAGGTCTTCAGTTGGGAGCAGATCCCGCTTGCGCACCAGAAGATGTGGAAGAACCAGCATGCGCCGGGCAACATGGCGGTGCTGGTCAATGCACCGCGTGCCGGCCTGCGCACATTCGAGGATGTGGTGGAAGCAGCGGGCGGCTAGGCCTTCGCGTCCGCGATCTTGCGCTCACGAAGCTTCGCGATCACCGCGTTCAATTCGCCGCCGTAAATGAAGATCGATGCGGTGAGATAGAGAAACACCAGCGCGATCATCGGCGAGGCGAGGCCGGCATAATAGACCGAATAGGCGAAAGCGAATTCGGCGAGATATCGTCCGAACAGGATGCCGGCAACCAGCCAGAGCGCCAGCGTCGCGAGGATGCCGGGCGTGATCTGGCCGAAGGTGCGGTGTCCGGCCGGCAGCCATTTGTGCACGACAAAAAGCGGCACGATCAGCAGCACGGTCGCGGTGCTGAGGCGCACGACGGTGACGAAGTCGCCGAACGGCTCGAGCTTCGGAAACAGGCGCACCAGCGTCGTCCAGATCAGCGGCGCCAGAAGCACGAGGAAGGAAAGGGCGAGCAGGGCCACCGCCGAGACAATGACGTAGCCGATCGATTCCAGACGCAGCAGCCAGATCGACCGCGTCTCCACCACGGTATAGGCGCGGTTCAAGCCGATGCGCAGGCTTTCGA
>JAEWCJ010000491.1 GCA_023390695.1 Pseudomonadota bacterium
TTCTCGTTCTTGCCGGCTTGCGCGGAGCCGGCGAGCAACCGCACCGCGGAGTTCGCATCGCCGGTCCAGTTGGAGGTCTCCGCTGCAACGGCCGCATGCGGCATGCCGCCGGCAAGCAATGCCAGAAAAAAAACGGCAGCGCCCCTGACACAGGGAAACGCGACGACTTGTCTGGGAGTTGATCGCATTAAGGCCGTAAACATGGCGTCCGTTTAATCATGGGGGGCGTGGTCGTTGCCACTGACATGATCGTGAGAATTTTCATGATCGCGAATTTTGCTGGTGCGGAATATTTGCGCGAAGTTCCATTTCCAAAATGCGGCGAAGAGGGTAGCCTTTGCGCATGAAGATGCCTCGTAAATCCACGCAGGAAAAGCCGGGCCGCGGATACCTGGACGGTCAGATGCTGATTGCGACGCCGAGCATGGCGGACGACCGCTTCTCGCGCACCCTGATCTATGTCTGCGCGCATTCGCCGGAAGGCGCGATGGGCATCGTGGTCAACCAGCCGGCATCCAACATCAACTTCCCCGATCTGCTGGTGCAGCTCGACGTGATCCAGGAAGGCGAGGCGATCGACATCTCCCCGCGCGACGAGATCACGATTCTGAAGGGCGGTCCGGTGGAAACCGGCCGGGGCTTTGTGCTTCATTCGGCGGACTTCTTCATCGAGAATTCCACGCTGCCGATCGATGAGGGCATTTGTCTGACCGCCACGCTGGACATCCTCAAGGCGATTGCCAAGGGCGACGGGCCGGAAAACGCCATCCTTGCGCTCGGCTATGCCGGCTGGGCGCCGGGGCAACTGGAATCGGAAATCCAGAAGAACGGCTGGCTGCATTGCCCCGCTGATTCCGATCTGATCTTTGGCGACGACAACGAGCAGAAATACGACAAGGCCCTGCGCAAGATCGGCATCGGACCGGGCATGCTGTCGAACGAAGTCGGGCACGCCTGATCCGCAGATATTTTCGTCAGCCTATTTCTTGTCATGGCCGGGCACAGCCGTTCGAAGAACGGCGTTTCTGCGAAACGCCTATCTCCCGGCCATCCACGTCTTTCCTGTTGTCAGGTTGCCAAAGCGTGGATGCCCGCGACAAGCGCGGGCATGACGAATTGAGGATTCAGGTCGCGCGTCACGCCGTGTGGCGCACGAGTTCGTGGCGCTCGCTGCTCAGCAGCTTGCCGGCCTGCTCGGCGGTCATCGGCTCGCCGAAGGCGAAGCCTTGCGCGTATTCGCAGCCCAACTGGTAGAGCTCGACGGCGTCGGAATCGGTTTCCGCGCCTTCCGCCACCACTTCCATGCCGAGATCGTGCGCCAGCGAGATGATCGAACGCAGGATCACCGGACGGCGGCCCTTCGCGGTCGTGCGCACGAAGGACTGATCGATCTTGATCGTGTCGAAGGGGAAGCGCTGCAGATAGGACAGCGACGAATGGCCGGTGCCGAAATCGTCGAGCGCGAGGCCGGCGCCGAGCTCGCGGATGCGCAGCAGCATCTGCGCGGCGTGTTCCGGATTCTCCATCACCAGCGACTCGGTGAGCTCCAGCTTGAGCGTGCCGCGGATCACCGAGGAGCGCGACAGCACCGTGCGCAGGTCGTGGATCAGATCCTGCCGCAGCAATTGCCGGGAGGAGACGTTGACGCTGGCGAAGATCGCCTCGTGCGGACGCATGCCGCGCTGCCACAGGCTGAGCTGCTTGGCGGTGCGTTCCAGCGCGAACATGCCGAGATCGACGATCAGGCCGATCTCTTCCGCCACCGAGATGAATTCGGCGGGCGACATGCGGCCCATCTTGGGATGCTCCCAGCGCGCCAGCGCCTCGAAACCGGCGACCGTGCGATCCTCCAGGCGGATGATCGGCTGGTACATCAGCGAGATTTCCTCGCGCTCGAGCGCGCGGCGCAATTCCGATTCCAGGGTCAGGCGGTCGGTCTTGCGCGCCCGCATCGCCGGCTTGAACACCTCGATGCGGTCGCCGCCGATGCGCTTGGCGTGATACATCGCGAGTTCTGCGTCCTTGAGGATTTCCTCGGTGCGCGCGGTCTGGCCGTCGGCGAGCGCGAGGCCGATCGAGGCGGTGAGGAAGATCTCGCGGTCGTTGAAGGTGATCGGCGCGCGCAAGGTGCGGCGGATGGTTTCGGCGAAAGCGATGATCTTGGCGGGGTCGCGTTCGGAGAGCAGGATGAGGGCGAACTGGTCCCCCGACAGCCGGGCCAGCGTATCCTGCGGCTTGAGCAGGCGGCCGAGGCGCCGCGCCAGCGTGAGCAGGATGGAATCGCCGACCGCGATGCCGACGGAATCGTTGACCTGCTTGAAGCGGTCGAGATCGATCACCATCACGGTCGGGCGGATCGAGGCGTCGGATCTGGCAAAGCCGAGCACGCCCTCGAAGCGGTCGAGGAACAATTGCCGGTTGGGCAGGCCGGTGAGGTTGTCATGCACGGCGTCGTGCAGCAGCCGTTCCTCGGCGGTCTTGAATTCGGTGACGTCGGTGAGCGTGCCGACCAGCCGCACCACTTCGCCGTCGGAACCGACGACCGGGCGTGCCTTCAATGCGAACCACAGATAATGCCCGTCATGCGTGCGCAGACGGAAATCCTGCAGCAGGCGCCCGCGCCGCTGTTCGACCACGCCGTCGAGCGAGGCGCGGAAGCGGTCGCGGTCGAGCGGATGCAGATAATCGAGCCAGCCGGCGGCGGAGCCTTCGAGCGAGCCGCGCTTGAGGCCGAGCATGTGTTCGGTCTCGGGCGAGGTGAACACCTTGTCGGAGGAGACGTCCCAGTCCCAGATCATGTCGCCGGCGCCGGTCAGCGCCAGCGCCCGCCGTTCGACGTCGGAGACGATGCCATGGGTGATCGAGCCGGCAAAGGCATGCTGCATGACGGTGAAGCCGATCAGCATCACGATCAGCACGAGGCCGCCGAGCAAGGCGGGGCCGACAATGTCGTTGGTGACGCCGCCGCCGATGGTGAGCCCGGCCGCCACCGCCCAGACCACCAGCAGGAACCAGGTCGGGATCAGCAGCACCGCGCGGTCATAGCCGTGCGTCGACAGATAGATCACCAGCCCGAGGCCGAGAAAGGCGACGGCGCCGAGCGAGAAGCGCGCGATGCCCGATGCGATCGGCGGATCGAACAAGGCGAGCATCACCAGCGTGGCAAGTCCGCCGAGCCAGGCGACGGCGATATGCACGTAGCGCACATGCCAGCGGCTGAGATTGAGATAGGCGAACAGGAAGACGAGCAGGGTGGCGGCGAGCACCGCTTCGCCGATCGCGCGCCAGACGCGCTCGGCGCCGGCCGACATGTCGAAGACCTTGGCCCAGAATCCGAAATCGATGCCGATATAGACAAGCACCGCCCAGCCAAGCGCGGCGGCGGCGGGGAACATCACGCTGCCCTTCCCCACGAACAGGATGGTGAGGAACAGGGCGAGCAGGCCGGCAATGCCGATGACGATGCCGTAATAGAGCGTGAAGGAATTGATCTTGTCCTTGTAGGCGTCCGGTTCCCACAGATAGAGCTGCGGCAGGTTGTCGGAGCGCAGTTCCATCACGTAGGTGATGACCGATCCGGGATCGAGGGTGATGCGGAAGATGTCGGCGGTCGAGCTGTCCTGCCGCTCCGGCCGCTCGCCGGAACTCGGGGTGATGGCGACGACGCGCGAGAGGCCGAGATCGGGCCAGAACATGCCGGATCCGACCATGCGGTAATGCGGAATGACGATCAGGCGGTCGAGCTGCTCGTCGCTGTTGTTGGTGAGCGCAAAGACCGCCCAATGATTGCCGGCCTCGCGGCCGCGCACCTCGATGCGGCGGATGATGCCGTCGGGGCCGGGCGCGGTCGAGACCTGGACGCGGTCGCCGTCGGTGCGCGGGCGCTCGATGGCCTCGGTCAGGTCGATGGCGGGGGCATCGATGCGCACATTCACGGCATCCACCGCGCGCGCAGCCGTGCCCGCGCCGAGCAGCGCCGCGATGACAAGGAAAAATGCCGTAAAGCGCATTAAGTGCAAACGACGCCCTCCGGCCGCCTCAGGGTTGTTTTGGTGCTGTTGCGGTGTTCCCGCACGGGTCCGTGTTCCCACTCCTACACCAACGGACCAGCTTTGCGCCCTTTTCGGGGCGCAAAGGCAGGTTCTGGAACATTATGGCCTATCCGCGGGCCCGGAGGCCAGAGCGACGGTGGGGAGCGGTGGATGAGCGGGCGTTTTCAACCGCCGACCGTCAGCACGATCTTGCCGATATGCGCGCTGGATTCCATGCGGGCATGGGCCTTGGCGGCGTCGGCCAGCGGGAAGGTTGAATCCATGATCGGCCGCACCTTGCCGGCCGCGAGCAGAGGCACGACCTGGTCGGTGACCGCCTTGGCGATCAGCCCCTTGTCCTCCACCGAGCGGGAGCGCAGCGTCGAGCCGGTATGATGCAGCCGCTTCAGCATGATGCGGCGGAAATCGACGGTCGCCTTGGGGCTGCCCTGGAAGGCGATCTGCACGATGCGCCCCTCGACGCCGGCGGCTTCATAATTGCGCTCGATATAGTCTCCCCCAACCATGTCGAGGATGACCTCCGCGCCTTTGCCGCCGGTCGCGGACTTGGTCTCGGCGACGAAATCCTGGGTCTTATAGTTAATGGCGACGTCGGCGCCGAGCTTGCGGCAGGCCTCGCATTTCTCGTCCGATCCCGCGGTGACGATCACGCACGCGCCGAACTGCTTGGCGAGCTGGATCGCGGTGGTGCCGATGCCGGAGGAGCCGCCATGCACCAGAAGCGTCTCGCCGCTCTTCAGCGCGCCGCGTTCAAAGACATTGTGCCAGACGGTGAAGAAGGTTTCGGGTGTCGCCGCCGCTTCGATCATCGAGAAACCGGCGGGAACGGGAAGCGCGTGGCTTTCATGCGCGACGCAATATTCGGCATAGCCGCCGCCGATCACCAGCGCGCAGACTTTGTCGCCGATCTTCCAGCGCGTTGCGCCTTCGCCGAGCGCAACCACTTCGCCGGCAATTTCCAGCCCCGGAATATCGGTTGCGCCTTTCGGCGGCGGGTAATGGCCCTTGCGTTGCGCGACGTCCGGGCGGTTGACGCCCGCGGCTTCCACCTTGACCAGGATTTCACCGGCACCGGGAGCCGGCACCGGGCGCTCTTCAGGAACAAGCACGTCCGGCCCGCCGGGAGCTTTGATGCCGATTGCGATCATGCGCGAGGGAACTGATGTCATGTCCGTATCCTGAAAATGGGTGTCCTGAAAACGCGTCAATGCCGAGCTGACGAAAGGTTTAGTCACCACGGCTGCATGTGACAACCCGCGTGGCCGGGGCTAAACATGCAGCAAAACCATCGTGTCCATCGTAGGAGAGGTGCAGCATGCCGGCATTTGATGACGATGATCGGCCGAAGAAAAAACTGCAGCATGAAATCGGTCAGGATCTTTCGCTGCTGTCGGTCGATGAATTGAGCGAGCGCATCGGTTTGCTGCAAGCGGAGATCGCACGGCTTGAAAGCGCAAAGGCGTCGAAGAATTCGTCGCGTCAAAGCGCCGATCAATTCTTCAAAAAGTAGCAAACGCAACGATCGATCGGTCGAATTTAACGATCCGGTTTTACTGAATATTTCTCATTTAACTCAAACTTAAACTTTCCAAGTTATTACTAGTGCTCGTCCATCTTCTGGACGTTGAGTGGCTCCTGTCCACTCTGTTTGACGCCTCCCTGTTATTAACTTGAGCCGCCGCATTGGCGGCTCTTTTTTTTGCCGCTGTCTCATTTCGGGGCAGGCCGTTTACCTTCACAGACAAATTTGAAGTTAAATTTGGGTGAGACTTGCTTTACCCCGCCGGTCCCTGACGCGTATGGTCCGGGTCGATTGGGTGAGGCGTAAAAAAATGTCGGAAAATTCCGTTCGGGATTCCGAGCCGGTCCTGTTCAAGGAAAAGCTCGCGAATTCGCAGGCATTCTCGAATCTGTTCAGGGACGGCATGGCGCTGGTCGAGGAGACCGCGGCCTATCTCGACGGTCCCGGACGCAAGGAATCCAAAGAGCTGAGCCGTGCTGCGGCGCTCGTCTATGCGACCGAAAGCATGCGGCTGACCACGCGGCTGATGCAGCTCGCGTCCTGGCTGCTGCTGCATCGCGCGGTCCGCGAAGGCGAGATGTCGCTGGCCCAGGTCAACCAGGAGAAGACCAAGGTCAAGCTCTCGGCCGGCCATCCGGCCGACCCGGACTCGCTGAAATTGCTGCCGGAAGCCCTGAACGGGCTGATCGCCCGCTCGCATATGCTGACCGAGCAGGTGCGGCGTCTGGACGCCACCATGCATGGTCCGGACGAGCCCGCGGCGCCGAAGAGCAACCCGGTTGAAAGCCAGCTCGGTCTGCTGAAAGCCGCCTTCGAAAGCGGCCGCTAACGGCGGGCCCGGAGCGAGCCGGACAAACAAAAACCCCCGCGAAAGCGGGGGTTTTGCATTAAAGCCGGAAGGAAGGCGATTACTTCGCGTCCTTCATGAAGCCCGAGAACTTCTTCTGGAAGCGCGACAGGCGGCCGCCGCGGTCAAGCAATTGCTGCGAGCCGCCGGTCCAGGCCGGATGCGACTTCGGGTCGATATCCAGTTGCATCGTGTCGCCGGCCTTGCCCCAGGTGGTGCGGGTCGTGAACTCGGTGCCGTCGGTCATTTTGACCGTGATGGTGTGATAATCGGGATGAATCTCGGACTTCATGGCCTTGCTTTCCGCGCGGAGGGCCGCGCTCGACGCTGCGGGTTGAATTGGGATTGGACGGGTCTATAGCCCACGCCGTCATCCCAGACAAGCCGGGTGGCAGATCAGCCTTGCGCCCGCCGATTCCACACGGCATTCAAGCTCTTATACGAGGGTCGGAGTGGCTGGAATGGCGCTGATGCCGGAACGCGGAAAATCGGATTGGGACCAGGCCGGGGGGAGCGCTCCCGCAGAGGCGGAGGTCTCCGGCCGCCGGCCGCTACGGCCTCTGCTGCTGCTGGCGCCCTATGTGACCCGCTACAAGGGCCGGGCGCTGGCGGCCTTGCTGGCGCTGACGGCGGCCGCCCTGGCGACCCTGGCGGTGCCGATCGCGCTGCGCCGCATGATCGATTACGGCTTTTCCGGCGATCGCGCGCTGATTGACAATTACTTCGCGGTGATGATCGGCGTCGTGTTCGTGCTGGCGATGGCGAGCGCGCTGCGCTTCTATCTCGTGACCACCCTGGGCGAGCGCATCGTGTCCGATCTGCGCTCGGAAGTGTTTGCGCATCTCACTAGTCTATCCGCCGCCTTTTTCGACCGCTCGCAGACCGGCGAGATGATGTCGCGGCTGACCGCGGACACGACGCAGATCAAGGCCGCCGTCGGCGCCTCGATCTCGATCGTGTTGCGCAATCTGTTCCTGTTCCTCGGCGGCGCCACCATGATGGTGGTCACGTCGCCGAAACTCTCGCTTTATGTGCTGGCGGTGATCCCGATCATCGTGCTGCCGCTGGTCG